>CALMAB010000721.1 GCA_937858325.1 uncultured Acetobacteraceae bacterium | reverse complement strand
CAGTGCTCCCGCGCGAGCCGCCAACCCGTCTCGACGGCCGGGGTGAACGGCGCCGGGAACGTCACGTGCTGCAGGCCCACGAAGCCGACGAACGGCGCCACGCCGGGCACCTCCACGGCCCAGAAGCCGAAGCCGTGCGCCGCGATGTGGGCTTGCAGCCGGGCGGCCTGGGCGTCGCTTTCCGCGCGGGTCAGGGTGCCCGGAAACCAGCGGCGGACCTCGGGGTCGGCGTTCAGCGCCGCAAAGGCGGGCAGGTCCGCGTCCCGCCAGGACCGGAGCAGCAAACGCGGGGTGCGGATGTCGGTCAGCAACGGGCGCTCCGAAACGGCAGGGTGTCGGACGCGGCACTTTGGGCGCTGTCCGGCCGGTCCGCAATCCTTCGTGGGGACGCCGGCCGCTGGACGCCCCCGCCTTGCCCGGCGCCGGGTCCCGCCGTCAAACTGGCCCGCACGAACGCCAAGCCCCATGCAGGACCCAGCCCCATGACCCCCATCGACCACATCCGCCGCGACCACGACACGCTCACGGCCATCCGCCGCGACCTGCACGCCCACCCCGAGCTGGGCATGGAGGAGCACCGCACCGCGGACCTCGTGGCGCGCAAGCTGGAGGAATGGGGCATCGAGGTGCATCGCGGCGTCGGCGGCACCGGCGTGGTGGGGGTGCTGCGCGAGGGCGCGGGCAACCGCGCCATCGGCCTGCGGGCCGACATGGACGCGCTGCCGATGGAGGAAGCGACGGATTTGCCGTTCCGCTCCACGGTGCCGGGCCGGATGCACGCCTGCGGACATGACGGGCACACCGCCATGCTGCTGGGTGCCGCCAAATACCTGGCGGAAACGCGCTGCTTCAGCGGCACCGTGAACCTCATCTTCCAGCCCGGCGAGGAAGGCTGCGGCGGCGCGCTCGCCATGCTGGCGGACGGGCTGTTCGAGCGGTTCCCCTGCGACGCCATCTTTGGCATGCACAACCGCACCGGCATGGACGTGGGCACCTACGCCGTGCGCGAAGGCCCGGCCATGGCGGGCGGCGCGTTCTTCGACATTTTGGTGGGCGGCAAAGGGTCGCACGGCGCCCGGCCGGAAGAAGGCATCGACCCCGTGCTCACCGCCTGCCACGTCGCCACCGCCCTGCAATCCATCGTGTCGCGCAACCTTTCGCCGCGCGACCCGGCGGTGGTGAGCGTGACCAAGGTGACGGGCGGCGACGCCTACAACGTGATCCCGCAGACCGCGGTCATCTCCGGCACGGCGCGCTTCTTCGCCCGCGAGGTGGGCGAGGAGATCGAGGACGCGATGCGCCGCCTGGCGGAGGGCGTCGCCGCGGGCTTCGGCGCCACGGCCAGCCTGGACTGGCGGCTGATCTTCGCGCCCACGGTGAACGCGCCCGAGCCGACCGCGGCTGTCGTGGACGCCGTGCGGGACCTGGTGGGCGAGGCGAAGCTCATCACCACCAAGCCGCCGGTGATGGGGTCGGAGGACTTCTCCTTCATGCTGGAGCAGGTGCCCGGCGCCTACCTGAACCTCGGCAACGGCCCCGGCTTCTCGCCGCACCACCCCGGCTACGCCTTCAACGACGCGGCGATCCCCTTCGGCGCCGGGCTGTATGCGCGGCTGGTGGAGATGGGCTTGCCGAAGGCCACCGAAACGTAAACCCGTCCTGGCATTCCGCTTGCTTGTGCAGCCGCGTCCAAGCGGAGGCGCGCCCCATGAAACGACGACAGCTCCTGGCCGCCGCGGCCCTGGCCGGCGCCTTGCCGCGGCCGTCCATCGCCGGAGAGGCCGCCGCGCGCACGCTGCGCTTCATCCCGGAGGGCAACCTCGCGAACGCCGACCCGATCTGGACCACCACCACGGTGGCCCGCAACCACGGCTTCCTGATCTACGACACCCTGTTCGGCACGGACAAGACCCTCGCCCCCAAGCCGCAGATGGTGGAAGGGTTCGAGCTGTCGGACGACAAGCTCGCCTGGACCTTCCGCCTGCGCGAGGGGCTGCGGTTCCATGACGGCGCGCCGGTCCGCGGCGCCGACTGCATCGCCTCCATCAGCCGGTGGAGCAAGCGCGACGGCTTCGGCCAGCGCCTGGCGGCGCAGCTTGACGGCATGGCGGCGCCCGACGACCGGAGCTTCACGGTCAGGCTGAAGAAGCCGTTCCCGCTGCTCGCCGCCGCCTTGGGCAAGCCCGCGGCCAACGTCTGCTTCATCATGCCGGAGCGGGTGGCGCAGACCGACGCCTTTACCCAGATCACCGACTTCACGGGGTCCGGCCCGTTCCGCTTCCTGCGCGACGAGTGGACGCCGGGGTCGCTCGCGGCCTATGCGCGGTTCGACGGCTACGTGCCGCGGCAGGAGGCGCCGGACTTCACCGCCGGCGGCAAGGCCGCGCACTTCGACCGGGTGGAATGGAACATCATCCCGGACTCCGCCACCGCCGCCGCGGCGGTGCAGACGGGGGAGGAGGACTGGTGGCAACAGCCGATCGCCGACCTGCTGCCGCAGCTCCGCCGGATGCGCGGGGTCAAGGTGGTGCCGATGACCAGCATCGGCCGCATCGAGATCATCCGCTTCAACCACCTGCACCCGCCGTTCAACGACGCGCGGATGCGCCGGGCCGTGCTGCAGCTCGCGGACCAGACGGCGTTCATGCAGGCCGCCTATGGCGGCGAGCCGAGCACGTACCGGACCGGGGTCGGCGTGTTCACCCCGGGGTCCCCGGCCGCGACCGACATCGGCATGGACGCGATCACCGGCCCGCGCAGCCTGGACGCCGCCAAGCGCCTGGTTGCGGAGGCGGGCTACAAGGGGGAGCGCGTCGTCATCATCTCGCCCACCGACTATCCCCACTTGGAAGCGTTCTGCCAGGTCACGCGCGACCTGCTGCTGAAGCTGGGGCTGAACGTTGATTACCAATCGAGCGATTGGGGCACCGTGGTGCAGCGCCGGGCCAGCAAGGAGCCGGTGGACAAGGGTGGCTGGAGCGTGTTCTGCACCGGCTGGGAAGGGCTGAACACCGCCGACCCCGGCGGCCATTACCCGGTCCTCGGCAACGGCCTGAACGCCTGGTTCGGCTGGCCCAGCAGCCCGCGCATCGAGCAGCTCCGCACCGACTGGTTCATTGCCCCGGACGACGCCGCGCGGCGCCGGGCAACGGACGCGATCCAGGCCGCGGTGTGGGAGGAAGCGCCCTACGTGCCGCTCGGGCAGTTCTTCCAGCCGGCGGCGATGCGGAGCAACGTCGAGGGCGTGCTCGACAGCCCGTTCCCGATCTTCTGGAACGCGCGGAAAGGGTGAGACTTAGCGGCGGCCTGGCGGTCCGGCGTTTTTGCCGCATTTCCGGGCAAGCATTCGTTTTAGTTTCGTTTTCATAAAGGAGAACAGCAGGATGATCGGCAAGACTGCGGCGCTTGCATTGTGCGCTTCGCTGGCTTTCGCTTCGCTGGCCCGTGCCGAGGATGACCGGCGCGAACGGATACCCGTCCGGGTCGTCGTTGTCACCGCCTTCGAGATCGGCAACGACACGGGCGACACGCCGGGCGAGTTCCAGAACTGGGTCGAGAAGCTGCCGCTGCCGAACGTCGTGCCGTTCCCGCAGGGCTACCACCCCCTCCGCTACAACCCCGAGAAGCACGTGCTGGGCATCGTCGCCGGCGAAGGGCCGGCCCGCATGGCGTCGTCGATCACGGCGCTGGCCAACGATCCCCGCTTCGACGTCACCCACGCCTATTGGCTGCTGGCCGGCATCGCCGGCATCAATCCCAACGTGGGGTCGGTGGCCTCCGCCGTGTGGGCGCCGCAGGTCGTCGATGGCGACCTGGGCTACGAGATCGACGCCCGGGAGATCCCGCCCGACTGGACGACCGGCTACGTGCCGTTCGGCCGGACCTCGCCGTATCAGCCCCCCACGCCGCCGGTCGCGACCGACAGCGGCACCAACGCCTTCACCTTGAACGCCGGCCTGGTGGAATGGGCGTACCAGCTCTCCTCCGGCACCGTGCAGCTTCCCGACGACGCGAATTTGCAGCAGCTCCGCGCCCGCTACACCAACGCCCCGGCCGCGCAGCGCCCCCCGGCGATCACCAAGGGCGCCGTGCTGGCGGCCGGGACGTTCTGGATCGGCGAGCTGCTGAACACCTGGGCGGAGAACTGGGTGAAGTACTGGACTTCGGGCCAAGGCGTGTTCACCACGACCGCCGAGGAGGACGCGGCCTACATGCAGGCGCTGACCTTTCTCAGCCAGGTGCAGGCGGTTGACCTGAAGCGGGTGATGGTGCTGCGCGGGGCCAGCGACTACTCGGTGCCGCCGCCGGGCCAGACCGCGGCGCAGCTTCTGGCGAGCGAGGTGGACGCCACGGGGTACTCGGGGTTTGTCGAGTCGCTGAACTCGACGTATGCGGCGGGGAGCGCCGTGGTGAACGAGCTGTCGGGCAACTGGCGCCGCTACCGGGACAACGTGCCCGGCACGCAGCCGTAGCACGAGACGCCGCCGCGATTGGCGCGGCAGCGTATCGGAAATGACATCATCGGTTCTGTTGAATGGCCGCTTGTGGTGGAAAGCACGAGCGGCCTCGCATCCACAATCGTGTAATGTCAGCGGATGGAAAACGAGACGTATTTGACCGGCGGCGGCCGGAACCTCGTCACCAGACTTGGCAGCACCGTGTTTCGAAGTGCTGGGCCATGGTCCTCCACCATCATACAGCTTCTTCGGCATCTTGAGGCGGTAGGCTTCGGTTTTGCCCCACGGGTCGTCGGAACAGGGTTCGACGACGTAGGCCGCGAAACCGTCTCGTTTGTTGAAGGGGAGTTTGTCCATCCTGTGCCATGGCCGGATGAAGCCCTGTTCCTCATCGGGACGATGCTGCGCCGGCTGCACGAGGCGACGGCGTCGTTCAAGGTGCCGGAAGATGCACGCTGGCGTCCCTGGTTTGGACGGGCGATTGGAAGTGGCCGCCGCGTCTTGGGACATTGTGACACCGGACCCTGGAACATCGTTGCCCGGGCAAGGTGTCCGGTGGCTCTGATCGACTGGGAGGAAGCAGGCCCGGTCAATCTTTATGTCGAGTTGGCCCAGGCTTGCTGGCTCAATGCTCAACTGCATGACGACGACGTTGCCCGTCGCGTCGGCCTGGCATCCCCGGAAGCCCGCGCCAAGCAGGTGCGGCTGCTGCTCGACGGGTATGGTTTGGGACGCGCTGACAGGGCCGGCTTCACTGACACGATGATCGCCTTTGCGGTGCACGATGCTGCCGATCAGGCGGCGCAGGCCGATGTGACGATGGAAACCAGAGATCCCGCAGCTCTCTGGGGCATCACGTGGCGGACAAGAGCCGCGAGCTGGATGCTCCGCCATCGGGCAACGTTGGAACATGCCCTCGAATGAGCAAACACGCAGGGCAGCCAGCCCAACCGAAGCGGAACTGTCGCGCCGGGAACGGCATGGTTGTACACGGAACCGCCAAAGCCGAGCGGAGACGACGTGAGCACCCCACCCCACACCGATGCCATGCGTCCCGCCGACGCTCTCACCATGCCGCCCGCCCTCACCGCACCCATCCACGCCGCACCGGTCCCGGCCGCCAGGCTGCGCACCGTGATGGCCGGGGCGCTGCTGGCCATGGTGCTGGCGGCGCTTGACCAGAACATCGTCAACACCGCCCTGCCCCGCATGGTCGGCGACCTCGGGGGCATGGCCCACCTGTCCTGGGTGGTGACGGCGTTCATGCTCACCTCCACGACGACCACGCCGCTTTACGGCAAGCTGTCGGACATCTACGGCCGGCGGACGCTGTTCTTTGTCGCCATCCTGCTGTTCCTGGCGGGGTCGCTGCTGTGCGGCGCGGCGCAGTCCATGGGGCAGCTCATCGCCTTCCGCGCCTTGCAGGGCCTGGGCGCCGGCGGACTGCTGGTGCTGGCGCAGGCGGCCATCGGCGACGTGGTGTCGCCCCGGCAACGGCCGCGCTACCAGGGCCTGTTCACCGGCACCTTCGCGCTGGCCAGCATCGCCGGGCCGCTGCTGGGCGGCTTCATCACGGCGGCGCTGTCCTGGCGCTGGGTGTTCTACGTCAACCTGCCGGTCGGCATCCTGGCCCTGCTGATGATCGCGGTCGGTTTGCGCAACCCGCCTTCCGGGAACGTCCGGCCCATCGACTACGCGGGCGCGCTGCTGCTCACGGGCGCCACGACCGCGCTGCTGCTCCTGCTGGCCTGGGGCGGCACGGTGTTCCCCTGGGCGTCGGCGGACAGCGCGGCCCTGGCGGCGGTCACGGCGGCGCTGGCCGGCCTGTTCCTGTGGCGGGAAGCGCAGGCGCCGGAGCCGCTGATCCGGCTGTCCCTGTTCCGCAACCCGGTCTTTGCCCGCGGCGTGGCGGTGGGCGGGATGATGGTCTTCGCCATGCTGGGATCGACGGTGTTCCTGCCGCTCTATTTCCAGCTGGTGCTCGGCATGGACCCGGCCGCCGCCGGGGCGATGATGCTGCCGCAGGTCCTGGGCATGGTGCTGACCTCCGTGGTCGGCGGGCGCATCGTGGCGAGGCTGGGGCGCAACAAGCCGTTCCTGGTGGCGGGCCTGGGGCTGGAAGCGGCGGCGCTGGCCAGCCTCGCCGCCTTTGCCTTCGTCGCCGCCGCGCCCAGCGTGTTCCTGATCTCCATGGGCGCGCTCGGCCTGGGGATGGGCATGGGGATGCCCAACCTGACCACCGCCGTGCAGAACGCCGTGGCCTACCGGGAGCTTGGGGCGGCCACGGGCGCGATGACCTTTGCCCGGTCCCTGGGCGGCGCGCTCGGCGTCGCGGCGTCGGGCGCGCCGCCCAGGGACCGGGCAAAGG
>CALMAB010000720.1:703-2412 GCA_937858325.1 uncultured Acetobacteraceae bacterium | reverse complement strand
GCGGTTGACCATGGGCGCCGCCGCGGCGTCGGCCCAGCCGAACGTCGCACCCCCGAACCAATCCGCCTCACCCAGCCGCGCGCCGAGCCAGTCCTGCAGCACCGCGGTGTGCCGCGCCGCCTCCGCCCGCAGCGCCTCGGCCAGCGCGCCGGCCGCCCGGCGGAACCAAAGCACCTCGCCGAAGCCCCAGTTCACGGCCTCGTACTGGGTGTCGCACACGTCCTCCGTCATGCGCGCGCTCGCACGGGCGGCCGGATCGCGCGGCAGCAGCGGCGGGTCGGGCCAGCGCTCCTCGATGTATTCCATAATGACCGTGCTTTCGAAGATGCGCGTTGGCCCATCGATCAGCACCGGCACCTCCCCGCGTGGGGAGGCAGCGGCGAACGGCCCGTCGTTGCGCCCGGTGCCGAAGCTGTCGGGCACTTCCGCGTCGAACGCCACGCCCTTCTCGCGCAGGGCGATCTTGACCTTCTGGGCGTAGGACGAAAGCGGGTGCTCGTAGAGCAGCACGGCCATCAGCGCGACTGCTCCAGCACGTAAACATGCGGCGCGTCGCTTGGCAGCGTTTCGGGCGTCAGCTCCAGCTCCGGGCCGCCGACCCGGGTGACGGAGTCCGGCGGCAGGCGGTCCAGGAATCGCTCCACCGGCTCGATCTTCAGCACGCCGCGCGGGTTGAAGTAGTGCATGGGGATGACGACGCGCGGCCCGATGGCCTTGATCGCGTCGTCCAGGTCGTCCAGCGCGATGGTCGCGTGCTCGCCGGTCAGCGCCAGCAGGATATCGACCTGCCCCCGCAGCGCGTCCAGGTGCTCAGCCGCGACCGGGTTGCCGATGTCGCCCATGTGCAGCACCCGCAGCCCGCCAAGGGTGAAGTGGTACAGGGCGTTGGCGTCGGGGTCGCGGCCGAACTCCGCCTGGTAGTCGAACGTCTTGCTTTCATAGGCGCGGAAGGAGCGGATCGGGACCCCGCGCGCTTCGCCGCCCTCCGGCGGCAGTTCCAGGGCGTTGACGACGATTGGCTCGCCCCGCACGTGGCTCGGGTCGGAATGGAAGTCGTCGGTCGCCGAGCTCATGATCACGAGGTCGGCGGGTTCTTCGATGGGATCGAAGCCGCTGTGGCCGGGTCCGGGCGTGTAAGGGTCGGTGACGACCGCCAGGCCGTCCGCTTCCAGCCGGAAACTCGCATGGGCGTAGAACTTGATCTTCACGGTTGCCTCCAGGTTATGGGATCAGGCTCTCAGACCTTCTCGCCCACGAACAGCTCCCAGCTTTCGGTCAGGTCGCCCTGCTTCTCCCCGAACGCCACGAGGTGCGGCGACTTCATGTGCGCCTCCCACAGCGGCCGGCTTTCCCAGTTCTCGTAGAAGATGAAGAGGCCGGGGTCCTCGTGCGACCGGTGCAGGTCGTAGTTGATGCAGCCCTGCTCGGCCCGGGTCGGCGCGACGAGGCCTTGCAGCACCTCGCCGAGCTGCTGTTCGCGTCCTGTCTTCGCTTTGAGCTTGGCAACAACGGTCAACGGCGTCATGTCCCATCCCCTTGTTTCATTGCGGCCCGGTCCTGGGCGTCCGGCCCAGGACCGCTGCCATTTAGCGGATGTGGAGGGTTCGCGGTAAGCCCTCCAGCCCGGTGCGCGCCGCTTTTGGACGGTAGTAGTGGCAATCGGGGTTTGGCTCGGTTGGCACAGGGTGGCCCGGCCGGAGTATCCATGG
>CALMAB010000720.1:0-693 GCA_937858325.1 uncultured Acetobacteraceae bacterium | reverse complement strand
GCTTGGCAACCACGGTCAACGGCGTCATGTCCCATCCCCTTGCTTCATTGCGGCCCGGTCCTGGGCGTCCGGCCTAGGATCGCCTTTGCCATTTAGCGGATGTGAAGGAATTGCGGTAAGCCCTCTAGCCCGGTGCACGTCGATTTTGGTCGGTGGCCGTCCCAGGTGCGGTTGGCACAAGGTGGCACAGGGTGGCCCGGCCGGAGTATTCATGGCGGCGTGCCCATGCCCACCACCACGCGCTTCGCCCCCAGCCCCACCGGCCTGCTGCACCTTGGCCATGCCCGCTCCGCGCTGGCAGCGTGGCGCCGGGCGGCGGAGGCGGGCGGGCGCTTCCTGCTGCGCTTGGAGGACATCGACCCCGGGCGGTGCCGCCCCGAGTATGCGGCGGCGATTAAGGAGGACTTGGCCTGGCTCGGCCTCCAATGGGACGGCCCGGTGCGCGTGCAGTCCCGGCACTTGGCGGAGTATCGGGCGGCGCTGGACGACCTCGCCGCGCGCCAGCTGCTCTACCCCTGCTTCTGCACCCGGGCCGACATCCTGCGCGAAATGGAGGGCGCCGCCTCCGCCCCGCACGGGCCGGACGGCGTGCCGCTTTACCCCGGCACCTGCCGCGCCCTGTCGCCGGGCGAGCGCGCGCGCCGGGTCGCGGCGGGGGAGCGGCACGCGCTGCGGCTCGACATGGCACGGGCG
>CALMAB010000719.1 GCA_937858325.1 uncultured Acetobacteraceae bacterium | reverse complement strand
CCTACGGCCGCATCGCGGCGCTCGTGCCCAAGCTGCGCCATCTGCAGCCGCCCGCCGCGGTGGGCCGCGTGCGGGCCGACCGCTTCAGCCCCTACCAGGGCGACCCGGCCGGCCACGGCGTTTCGCTGGAGCCGCTGCCGGCCTACCGCCACCTGTTCCCGTTCGGCGACGCTTCGGTGCGCCGCCTCGCCTACCATTTCGCCATGCTCTCCCCCGCGTTGGAGCGGCACGACGCTTACACGGCCGGGGCCGCGGAGCAGTACGCCCTATGGCGTGCCCGCCACGGGGACAGCGCGCTGTGGTGCGAGGAGGATGAAAAGAGGGTCGTCGTGCACGACCGGCGCTGGGGCTGGCCGGAGACGGTGGCGGTGCTGACCGATGCCGCAGCCGGGCTGCACCGGCTGTGCTGGCAGGTGACGCCCTGGCGCCAGGTCCTGGCCGACCTGGCGCCGCGCTTCGGCGAGGCGGCGCTTGCCGAAGCGGCCGATATGTTGGATGCAAAGGGGCTGCTGCTGCGGGAAGGCGGCCATCTGCTCGTGCTGGCCTTGAGGCAGCCCGGGCACCGGGCGGCCCCAAGCTGGGAGGAGGTGCGGCGCGGCGGGACCGTTCCCCACGTCGTCAACTGGCCGGCTCCGCCGCCGGCCACGCAGGGTTGCGCAGGCGTCGGCGCACGGCGACAAGCCTGAGCAGGCACGGGATTTCCCGACCGAGCGCCTGGCAGCGGAGAGGAACACAGACATGCGAACCTTTAAGATCGCCGCCATGGGCGGGGACGGCATCGGCCCGGAGGTCGTGGACGCCGCCGTCGAAACGCTGAAGATCTGCGCCGAGCGCGACGGCGGCTTCACGCTGGAGTTCCAGGACTTCGATTGGGGGTCGGACTACTACAAGAAGCACGGCATTATGATGCCGGCGGACGGCGCCGACCAGCTCCGCGGCTTCGACGCCATCCTGTTCGGGGCGGTGGGCGCGCCGGACATCCCCGACCACATCACCTTGTGGGGCCTGCGCCTGGCGATCTGCCAGCCGCTCGACCAATACGCCAACGTGCGTCCCACCCGCATCCTGCCGGGCATCACCAGCCCGCTGCGCCACGTGTCCGGCCCGGAGCTGGACTGGGTGATCGTGCGCGAGAACTCGGAGGGCGAGTATTCCGGCGTGGGCGGCCGGGTCCACAAGGGCCTGGCCATCGAGGTCGCCCAGGACGTTTCCGTCATGACGCGGCCCGGCGTGCAGCGCATTATCCGCTACGCGTTCGAGCTGGCTCGGTCCCGGCCGCGCAAGCTCTTGACGGTGGTGACCAAGAGCAACGCGCAGCGCCACGCCATGGTGATGTGGGACGAGATCGCGGCCGAGGTGGCAACGGAGTTCCCGGACGTGACCTGGGACAAGATGCTGGTGGACGCCATGACCATGCGGATGGTCATGAAGCCGCAGACGCTGGACACCATCGTCGCCACCAACCTGCACGCGGACATCCTGTCCGACCTGGCCGCGGCGCTGGCCGGCTCGCTCGGCATCGCGCCCACGGCGAACATCAACCCGGAGCGAAACGCGCCGTCCATGTTCGAGCCGATCCATGGCTCGGCCTTCGACATCACCGGCAAGGGCGTCGCGAACCCGGTCGCCACCTTCTGGACCGCGGTCATGATGCTGGAGCACCTGGGCGAGAAGCCGGCGGCGGAGCGGCTGATGCGCGCCATCGAGCGCGTGACGGCCGATCCCGCGCTGCACACGCCGGACCTCGGCGGCAAGGCGACCACGAGGCAAGTCACGGACGCCGTGTGCGAGGCTCTGCGCCGGGCCAACGACTAGTCCTCGCCCATCCTGGGGCAAGTGGAGCTTGCCTCCCCGGACCGCATCCGGGGAGGCGGCAGCGGGCGGAAGGCGCGGCGGCTCGTGCGCCTTGATACGGGCAGTTGGCCTGTCACTTGGGCGCGAGGGCTGCCGCCCGTCCGGCCGCCGCGTAAAGGTTCAAACGGGAATAAACCCCGAACGCGGAGCCGTCGTCCAGGAACCCGCCGCCCGGCCCCTCGGTTTCCGTCAGGATGCGGTTGGCCTGCTCCAGCGTCAGGTAGGGAAAGGCGACGGTCAGGAGGTAGCCGGCTTCGGGGGCGACCTGGCCGACGTCCTCCGTTTTGCCCGCCATCTCCGGGTAAACGACCGGCAGGCCGTAGGTTTGGGTGGCGGCGTAGAAGGCGTTGTTGGCGGCGGGGTCGCTGAACCGGCCGATGTCTTCGGCCGCGCAAACCTCGACCGGGTTACCGCATCCGGCCTGCAGGGCGGCGAGGAGGTCGGCGCGGGCCGCTTCCACGGCTGCCCGGTAGTCGGTGATCGCGTCGGTGCCCTGCCGCGGCTGGCCCATGCCGGTCGGCGCCGCGATGTTGGTCAGGCGGCGGCCGAGGTAGGCCGGGTCGTTGGCGAGCAGGTGCGCGAGGTCGTAGGTGGACAGCGTGCGCCCGCCGAGCACGTCCATCGCGTAGTGGGCACCCATGAGGATGCGGTCGTTGCCGTACTCGGCCCCGCGCGCGATCATCTGCTGGTAGCGCCCCGGCACCAGGACGGCCAGGACCAGGGACCCCATAGTGCCGTAGGTGGTGTGGCCGCTCGGGTAGGAGGGGCTGTCGATCAGGTTCGAGATCGGCCCCTGGTTATAGACGATGTTGTCCGCAGGCACGCTGAAGTAGTCCGGCCCGGTGATGGGCAGGACGCTCGGCTCGGTTTGGAACGGGCGCGAGTTGCCGAAGGCGTCGGCCCCCGGGCTGCCTGCCGGGCGGCCGTAGCTCCGGCCGAAGATGTCGGGCACGCCGCCGCTGCGCTTCAGGATGTCCGCCGCTTCCTCCGAAACGGGGGTCTTCCCGTCGGTGGTGAGGTTGGCGAAGAAGTACTTGCCGGCGTTCGAGTCCGCCCCCGTCGTCGCGTTGGTGTAGGCGATGAGGTCGGCGACGCGCTGCGACACGTCCGTGTAGTGCTCGCGGTCGTTGTAGTGGGCGCGCGCCTGGTAGGCGCCGCCGAGCGTCGTCCCAAGCCCGTCGGCAAGCTGGGACAGGTTGCCGTCCGTGATGAAGGCGTCACGCAGCGCCTGCTGCTGCTGGTCGGCGAAGGGCAGCAGCGTCGGCTGCCGGATCGCGCCGGTCTGGATGCCGCCGGTCACGGCCAGGTTCGCGCCCAGCGCCGCCCGGCCTTTGAATGTCTTGGACAGCACCGCCACCGGCGCCAGCCCCTTCAGCACGGCCAGGTTGGCCGCCGTCTGCGCCCCGGCCTGCCACGGCACCAGCACGCTTGCGGCTGCGAGGCCCAGCTTGACGATCCCGACCATGTTCTTTCCTTTGTTTTGTCCGGAGCGCGCCGGGTCCGAGCGGATCAGGCCGGCCATGCTTCAAACGATGCCCATCTCGATGGACAGGCGCACCAGGTCGCCGGTCCGGGCAACGCCGAGCTTGGCCTTGATCCCGCTGCAAGCGTTCGCCACCGTCTTGTAGCTCACCCCGAGCGCGTCCGCGGTCTGCGCCAGGCTTTGGCCGTTGCCGAGCAGGCGGAGGATTTCCAGGTCCCGGCTGGTCAGCCGGTCCGCCGGGTTGCCGGTCGCGGCGGCTTGCAGGGCCAGTTCCTGCGCGATCTCGTTCTCGATGTAGCGGCCGCCGGCCGCCACCCGCCGGATCGCCTCCAGCAGCTCCTCCGGCGAGGCGTTCTTGCTGTGGTAGCCGACCGCGCCCGCCCCCAACGCCCGGGCGGCGTACAACGCTTCGGCGTGCATGCTGAGCACCACCACCCGCGCCGCCGGGTGCTCCAGCAGCACGCGGCGCAGCAGTTCCAGCCCGCCCAGGCCCGGCAGGTTGAGGTCGAGCAGCACCACGTCGGGTTGCTCCGCCCGCACGGTTGCCAAGGCGGCGCGCCCTTCGGCGGCCTCGCTGATCTCCACCCCGGGCAGCGCGGCGAGCAGGCGCCGCAGCCCGGAGCGCACGACGGCATGGTCGTCAACCAGCAGGAACTTCATGCCGCCGCTGCCGTGGGCCGGGCGCCGCCCTCCGGTGCCCGGCAAGGCAGGCGCGCCGTCACCGCCAGCCCCCTGCCCGGCGCGCTCGCGACCTGAAGCGCGCCGCCGAGCGCCGCAACGCGCTCGCGCATCCCGGCGAGGCCGAGGCCCGGCTCGGTCACGTCCGCCATCCCGACGCCGTCGTCGCACACGCGCACGACCACGCCGCCCTCCTCCCCGGGCACCACGGACACTTCGACCCTGCCAGGGTGCCCGTGCCGGACGGCGTTGCTCAGGCCCTCCTGGGCGACGCGGTAGATCACCGCCTTGGTCGCCTCGTCGAGTTCGTCCTCGTGCACCGAAACCTCCAGCGCGAAGCTGACGGCGGGCCGGTGCGCTTGCCAGAACGCGACGATGTTGTTGAGCGCGGGCGCAAGCCCGACCTCGACCGGGCTTGCCAGGCGCAGGCGCTTCAGCATGGCCCGGACGTGGCGCTGCATGTGGCCGACCGCCTCGCGGATGGCCCGCGCGCGCTCCGCCACCGCGGCGTGCTGGCCCGTCGCCGCCGCCTGCTCGATGGCCGCGGCGTCAAGCGCCGCAGTGAACAGGAACGGGCCGACCTCGTCGTGCAGGTCGCGGGCAAGGTCGGCGCGTTCCTCCTCCTGCAGCGTGACAAGCTGCTCGTGCAGGCGGCGGTTCTGCGCTTCGGCCAGGCTCAGGCGGGCCGCCATCGCGTTGAAGCCCTGCGTCAACCCGGCCAACTCCGACGGGCCGGACCGCGGCAGGCGCACGGCATACTCGCCGGAGCCGACCGCCGCAAGCGCCGTCGAGACCCGCCCGAGCGGCTGCAAGGCACGGCCCACCACCAAGCTGACCAGCCCGGCGCTCAGCGCGCAGGACAGGGCCAGCACGGCCAGGCTGTCCCGGAGCTGGGTCCAAACCTCGCCAACCTCGTTCAGCGGTTCGGCGTCCAGCACGACCACCCGGCGCCCGGCACCCGTCTCGACCGGCAGCCGCTCGGGCGGCAGGTCGGGGGCAACCAGGCGCACGAACCAGCCCGGCGCAGCC
>CALMAB010000718.1 GCA_937858325.1 uncultured Acetobacteraceae bacterium | reverse complement strand
CGTCCAACTCGCCGCCGTCGCGATCCTGCTCCGGTGAAATCGTCACCACGGCCTAAACTGCCGCGGTGCGAAAACGGCGTGCGGTGTCGGGCAGTTCAGGGAACACCGGTCGCATCAGACCAGTTCGCCCATGGCGGCGGCAGCAAAGTCCCGCAAGCCCTCCTTGTCGCCCGTCCGCACCTTCACCACCCATCGCGGGTCGTTCAGGATCGCGCGCCCCACGGCGATCAGGTCGAACTCGCCACGCTTCATCCGGTGGACCAGGGTGTCCAGGCTGGCGGGCTTGGATCCCTCGCCGGCAAAGGCGCCCATGAAGTCGCCCGACAGCCCGACGGAGCCGACGCTGATGGTGGCGGCGCCCGTAAGCTTCTTGGCCCAGCCGGCGAAGTTCAGCCCATTCTCCCCGTCTATCTCCGGGAACTCCGGTTCCCAGAAGCGGCGCTGCGAGCAGTGCAGGATGTCCGCGCCGGCGTCCACCAGCGGCACCAGCCAGTCGGCCATCGCATCGGGCGTTTCGGCCAGGCGGACGGTGAAATCCTGCTGCTTCCACTGGCTGAGGCGGAGGATGACAGGGTAGCCGGGACCCACGGCGCCGCGCACGGCCTTGACCACCTCGGCCGCGAAGCGGGCGCGCTCCTTCAAGGTGGCGCCGCCATACCTGTCGGTGCGCGTGTTGGTGCCGTTCCAGAAGAACTGGTCGATCAGGTAGCCGTGGGCGCCGTGTATCTCGGCCACGTCGAAGCCCAGCCGCTTGGCGTCGCCGGCGGCGCGGGCAAAGGCGGCAACCGTGTCGGCAATGGCCTCCTCGCTCATTGCGTCCCCGCGCGGCTGGCCCGGAGCGATCAGGCCGGACGGGCTCTCCACGGGAACCGGTGGCGTCCAGTCGGTTTGGAAGCTTGCCACGGAACCGGTGTGCCAAAGCTGCGGCCCCATCTGGCCGCCTGCGGCATGGACCTCCTCGATCACCCGCTTCCAGCCCGCCAGGGCGGCATCGCCGTGGAAGAACGGGATGCCCGGGTCGTTCCTGGAGGCCGGCCGGTCGATCACCGTTCCTTCAGACAGGATCAGCCCCACCTCGCCCTCGGCCCGGCGGCGGTAGTAGGCCGCGACGTTCTCGCCAGGCACGCCGCCGGGCGAGAAGGAGCGCGTCATCGGGGCCATGACGATGCGGTTTCTCAGGTGCAGCGATCCCAAGCGGAACGGCTGGAACAAGGCATCGAGACTCTGTGCCGTCATGAAGTCCACTCCATTCTGTCTGGACTGGATAGGTATAACTCGGATATCTAGCGTCAATAAGGTACTTGAGTTCGCTCAGGTATACATGGGGAAACCGTCATGCCGGGGCACGACAAGCAGGTGTTCAGGGCGGACTGCGCAAGCCGTCCGATCCTGGATCAGATCGCGGACAAGTGGTCCATGCTGATCCTGGCCGTGCTGTGCGCGCAGCCGCTGCGCTTCAACGCGATCAAGCGGCGGCTGGAGGGCATCACGCAAAAGGCGCTGACCCAGGCGCTGCGACGCTTGGAGCGGAACGGAATCGTGGCGCGGCGGGTCATCCCTGTTTCGCCCGTTGCGGTCGAGTACTCGGTCACGCCGCTCGGCCGCACCTTGCAGCAGCCCTTCGCGGCGCTGTATGGGTGGACCGTCGATCACCTGCCCGACATCGAGCAGGCCCAGCGCGACTTCGACCGGCGCAAAAACGGGTAAGCCTGTCCTGCAGCCGGACGGTCCGTGCGTCCGCCGCGCCGGCCGCTTGCCCGCAGCGGCACTTCCCGCCACCCTTCTGCACGCCCGGGGAACGCCGATGCCGCGACGCCAAATGCACTTGGTCGCCTACCTCAAGACCGGCCCGACGGCGCTGCACGTCGGCGGCTGGCGGCACCCGGAGTCGACGCTTGACGACATCCTGGAACCCGGCCGCTACGAGCACATTGCCCGCGTGCTGGAAGCCGCGAAGTTCGACGGCTGCTTCTTCGCCGACCTGTTCGGGCTGTACGACCTGCACGGCGGCAGCTTCGACGCCTACGTCCGCCGCGGCGGCCAGATCAGCTTTCTCGATCCCACCGTCGTGCTGCCGGTCATGGCGGCGGCGACCCGGCACCTGGGCCTTGGCGCCACGCTGTCCACCAGCTTCCACACCGCCTACCATTTGGCCCGCTGGCTCGGCTCGTTGGACGCCATGAGCAAGGGCCGGGTCGCCTGGAACGTGGTCACGTCGGCCACCGACCTGGAAGCGCAGAACGCCGGGCTGGACGCGCTGCCGCCCCGCGACGAACGCTACGACCGTGCGGACGAGGTGCTGGAAGCGTGCTTCGCGCTTTGGAACAGCTGGGACGCCGACGCCTTCGTGTGCGACAAGGCGGCGGGCGTGCTGGCGGACCCGGCCAAGGTGCATTACGCGAATTACCAGGGCCGCTGGGTCAAGTCGCGCGGCCCGCTGTCGATCCCGCGCAGCCCGCAGGGCCGCCCGGTCATCATGCAGGCCGGCAGCTCCGGCCGCGGGCGCGAGTTCGCGGCGCGGTGGGCGGAGGCCGTGTTCACCATCCAGCGCGGCCCCGACGAGATGCGCGCCTTCTACGACGACCTGAAATCCCGCCTGGCCGCCCACGGCCGCGCGCCACACGAGTGCGCCATCCTCCCCGCGGTCACGACCGTGCTGGGCGAGACGGAGTCGATTGCGCGGGAGCGGGCGGACTACCTCAACAGCCTGATCGACCCGGAGCTGAACCTGGCCGCGACGTCCAGCAACGTCGGCGCGGACCTGACCCGGCTCAAGCCCGGCACCACGCTTGAGCAGTTGCAGGGCAACCAGGGAATGCAAGGCTCGAAGGACCTGCTGGACCAGGCGATGCAGGCCGAGGGCGTCGATCTCAAGCAGGCCGCGGCGAAGCGGACCGAGGGGCAGGAGCTGGTCGGCACGCCCGCCACCGTCGCCGACCGGCTGCAGGAGCTGTTCGAGGCCGGAGCCTGCGACGGCTTCGTGGTGACGCCCACGACGTTCCCCGGCATGTTCGAGCAATTCTGCCGCGGCGTGGTGCCGGAGCTGCAGCGCCGCGGCCTGTTCCGCACCGAGTACGCCGGCCGCACCCTGCGCGAGAACCTGCAAGGCTGAATCAGTGCAGGACAGCCCCTCATTCGCGCACCAGCCTGACATCAGCGGACGCCGACGCGCCCGCCCCATCAGCAACCGTGAGATGCGCGAACCCAGGGCCAGACGGCGGCCAGAGCGGACGGCGCTCCGGCAGCGGCACGCCGTCCGCCAACCTCCGGTAGGGCGGCGTGCCGCCCGCCGCGC
>CALMAB010000717.1 GCA_937858325.1 uncultured Acetobacteraceae bacterium | reverse complement strand
CGGCGCAGCGTGTCGGGCACCGACAGCCAATGCTCGTACACCTGCGACGGGAACTCCACGAAGTCGCGGCGCACCGAGGTGCCGGACTGCGCGGGGTAGCGCACCCGGCTGAGCAGCCCGTGCAGCGCATGGCCGAACTCGTGGAACAGCGTCTCGGCATCGTCGAAGCTGAGCAGCGTCGGCTCGGCGCGGGCGAAGTTGTTGTTGTTGACGATCACCGGGGACACCTCCCCGTCCATGCTTTCCTGGTCGCGGTAGCTGCTCATCCACGCGCCGGACCGCTTGTCCGCCCGGGCAAACGGGTCCGCCAGGAACAGGCCGACGTGCCCGGCAGCGTCCCGCACCTCGTACGCCCGCACGTCGGGATGGTAGGGGGCCACATCCGGGCGCAGGGTGAATTGGAGGCCGAACAGCCGCGCCGCCGTGTCGAACGCCGCTTGCTCGATGTTCTCCAGCACGAAGTAGGGTTTCAGCTCTTCGGCGTCGATGGCGTAGTCGGCCCGGCGCACCTTTTCCGCGTAGTAGCGCCAGTCCCACGGGGCCAGCCCGCCGTTGAACCCTTCGCCGCGCGCCACGGCCAGCAGCCGGTCGCGTTCCGCCGCCGCCTTGCGCTTCGCGGGTTCCCACACCTCCGCCAGCAGCCCCTCGACCGCCTCCGGCGTGCCGGCCATGCTGTCTGCCAAGCGAAAGGCGGCGAAGCTCGGGTAGCCGAGCAGCCGCGCCCGCTCCGCGCGCAGCGCCAGGATTTCGGGGATCAGCGCCCTGTTGTCGTGCGGACCCGGATGGGTGCCGCGGGCGATCCAGGCCTCATACGCCGTCTGGCGCAGGTCGCGGCGGGCGGAGAAGGTCAGGAACGGCTCGATCAGCGAGCGGGACAGCGTGACTATGTGGCCGGGCACCCCGCGCTCCGCCGCCGCCTGCTGCGCCACCTCGCGCACGAAGTCCGGCAGGCCGTCGAGGTCCGCCTCCGCCAGCGGCAGGTGCCACGCCTTTTCGTCGTGCAGCACGTTCTGGCCGAACTGGGTGTGCAGCACCGCCAAGCGTTCCGAGATGGCGGCCATCCGCGCCCGCTCCTCCGGCCCCAGCGCCGCGCCGCTGCGCACCATGCCGAGATGCGTGCGCTCCAAAAGCCGCCGCTGGTCCTCTGCCAGCCCGAGTTCGTCGCGCCGCCGGTGCAGCGCGTCCACGCGGGCGAACAGCGCCGGGTCGAGCGAAACCTGCGTGCCGTGCTGCGCCAGCTTGGGCGACATCTCCGTGTCGGCGTCCTGCAAGGCATCGCCGCCCAGGCTCACCACCAGGTTGGAGAACGCCATGCCGATCCGGGCGAGCAGACGGCCGCTGCGCTGCATGGCCTCGATCGTGTTGGCGAAGCTCGGCTCCGCCGGGTCGGCGCCGATGGCGGCGACCTCCTGCAGGTGCTCGCGCATGGCGTGCTCGAAGGCCGGGGCGAAGTGCTCCGCCCGGATAAGGTCGAAGGGCGGCACCCCGAAGGGCGTGGTCCAGGGCGCGAGCAGCGGGTTGGCGTCGGTCATGGGGTTCAGTCGGACCAGAACCGGCGGCCGGGGTCAAGACGGCAAGCTATTTGCTTGACAGGGGCGACCGCAGCCGATCCGATTGGATGCACGCCAATGACCTCATTCACCTCCTGCGCCACGGGTGGGCGGACCATGCTGACACGACGGGGCTTGATCGGGACGGCCGCCGCGGGCCTGGCGGCGCCGGCGGTCGTGCGCGCCCAGGGCAGCGGGCCGATCCGCATCGGCGAGATCAACAGCTACACCGCAGCCCCGGCCTTCACCGTGCCCTACCGCAACGGCTGGCAGGTGGCGGCCGACGAGATCAACGCGCGCGGCGGCGTGGCCGGGCGCCGGGTCGAGGTGCTGAGCCGCGACGACGCCGGGCAGCCGCAAACCGCGACGCAGCTTGCGGGCGAGCTGCTGAACGACGCCCGTGTGGACCTGCTGGCGGGCGGGTTCCTGTCCAACGTGGGCCTCGCGATGAGCGACTTCGCCGCGCGCAGCAACAAGCTGTACGTCGCCGGCGAGCCGCTGACCGACGCGCTGGTGTGGGACCGCGGCAACCCGACCTGCTTCCGGCTGCGCCCGTCCACCTTTATGCAGGTGGCGATGATGCTGCCCGCGGCGGCCAGGCTCAAGGCGACGCGCTGGGCCACCGTCGCGCCCAACTACGAGTACGGCCAGTCGGCGGTGCGGTGGTTCAAGACGCTGCTGAAGGCGCGGCGGCCGGAGGTGGAGTTCGTCGCCGACCAGTTGCCGGCGCTCGGCAAGATCGACGCCGGGGCCACGGTGCAGGCGCTTGCGGGCGCCAAGCCCGACGGCATCTTCAACGTGCTGTTCGGCCCCGACCTCACCAACTTCGTGCGCCAAGGCAACACGCGCGGGCTGTTCGAAGGGCGGGACGTGGTGTCCGTGCTGACCGGGGAGCCGGAATACCTGCTGCCGCTCGGCGACGAAACGCCGGAGGGCTGGCTCGTCACCGGCTACCCCGTGGGCCAGGTGCCGGCCGCCCGCGCGTTCGAGGCCGCCTACCAGGACCGCTTCAAGCAGGCGCCGCGGATGGGGTCGGTGGTGGGCTACACGCTGCTGCACTCGATTGCCGCCGGGATCGCCCGGGCAGGGAGCACGGATACCGACAAGCTGATCGCAGCCTTCGAGGGCCTGCCGTTCGACTCGCCCTTCGGCCCGGCGGTGTACCGCGCCATCGATCATCAAAGCACGTTCGGCACCTTTGTCGGCCGCACGGCGCTCAAGGGCAGCGAGGGCACCATGACCGACTGGCACTACGTGGACGGCAAGGACGCCCAGCCGTCGGACGCCGAGGTGCGCGCGCTGCGGCGCTCTTAAGCCCGGCATGGGGTTCCTGCTGGTCCACGCGCTGACCGGGCTGGCCGGGGCGTCTTCCTTGTTCCTGGTGGCAAGCGGGCTGACCGTGATCTTCGGCGTGACCCGCATCGTGAACTTCGCGCATGGCAGCCTGACCATGCTGGGCGCTTACCTCGGCTGGACGGTGCTCACCCGCCTGCCGCGCGACCCGGCGTGGTTCGCGCTCGGCGTGGCGGGGACGGCGGCCGGGCTGGCGACGCTCGGCGCGCTGCTGGAGATGGGGCTGCTGCGCCGGCTTTACCGCTCGCCCGAGCTGTTCCAACTGCTGGCCACCTTTGGCGTCGTGCTGGTCGTGCAGGACGCGGCGCTCGCCGTGTGGGGGCCGGACGACCTCACGATCTCCCGGCCGCCCTGGCTGCGCGCTTATGTCCGCATCGCGGACGAGCGGTTCCCGGTTTACGACCTGGTGCTGATCGCCATCGGCCCGGCGGTGCTGGCCTCCTTGTGGCTCCTGTTCAACCGCACGCGGTGGGGCCGGTTGGTGCGGGCCGCGACGTGGGACCGGGACATGGTGGGCGCCCTCGGCGTGGACCAGCGGGTGCTGTTCACCTCCGTGTTCGCGCTCGGCGCCGGGCTGGCGGGGCTGGCCGGGGCGCTCGGCTTGCCGGAAGGGTCGGCCAACCTCGGCATCGACCTGTCGGTCATCACGGAGGCGTTCGTGGTGGTCGTGATCGGCGGCCTCGGCAGCATCTTCGGGGCATACCTCGCGAGCCTGCTGATCGGGCTGCTGCAGGCGTTCGGCGTGGTGCTGATCCCGAAGGCGACGCTGGTGCTGGTGTTTGTCGTGATGGCGGCGGTGCTGGTGCTGCGGCCGAACGGGCTGCTGGGCCGTGGCGGGGCGCCGACCGCGCTGGCCGGCACCGCGACCCTGGTGCGCCCGCCCACGCGGGGGATGCTGCTCGGCTGGGGGCTGCTCCTGCTGGCGGCGTTG
>CALMAB010000716.1 GCA_937858325.1 uncultured Acetobacteraceae bacterium | reverse complement strand
TGGCGCCGGTCGTGCTGGTGTTCAACAACGCGATGTACGGCACGATCCGCATGTATCAGGAGCGCACCTACCCCGGCCGCGTGTCCGGCACCGCGCTGACCAACCCGGATTTTTGCAAGTACATCGAGGCGTTCGGCGGCCATGGTGAGGTCGTCACGGACACCGCCGGCTTCGCCCCCGCCTTTCGCCGCGCCGCCGCCAGCGGCAAGCCGGCGGTGATCGAGCTGCGCACGAACCCGGAGCAGATCACGTCGCGAGCCACCATTGCGCAGCTTCGGGCCGGGGCGGAGAGACAGCGCTCCAAACCAAACGAAGAAACAGGCTAAGGTGCCGAGTGTGACATCGATATAGGAATAATTGTGGATCCTCTTCTGTTTGGACTGCGCTTTCTTTTCATCGTCGTTACCGCGGTGGCGCTTCCGTCATCAGCGAAGGCACAGCAGCAGACGCCACCAAATCCTCCGCAATTGCTTCAGTCAGCCGATATACCGCAGCCTCCCGGTCCTTACAGTTCCTGGCCAGAAGATACACGCGAGTCTGCAGTACGTGGTATTAGATCTCGATGCATGTTTGTGACAGGTATGATGTTCGCTAATTATCAGGGGCCAAGGGAGGCTTTCGGACCGAGTATTACGGCCTCCGTGTCGGCCTGTGTTGCTAAACAGATGCCGAATGATTGGCCTGGCAAGGCAGCCGAGTCTCAAAAGTCGGTGGACGCATTCAAGACCGCGAAACGGCTCGATCCGAACGCCCCTGATCCTGATCTCCTGGCGGGGGAGCTGGCCAAAAGCCATTGAGCTGTTGATGCACCACCCGCACGCGGGTTGACGGGTAGGGCAGGGGCCGGAACGATGCCCTATGCCGCGCATCCTTGTCATTAACCCCAACAACTCCGCGGCCTGCGGCGCCGGCATCGACGCCGCCGTGGCGCCGCTCCGCACGCCCGGCGGACCCGCCATCGACGTGCTGAGCGTCCCAGATGGCCCACCCGCCATTTTGAGCTGGCGCGATTGGCACGCGGCGGTGGAGCCGATGTGCCGCCTGGCCGAGTGCGAGGCCGCCGACGCCGTCGTGATCGCCTGCGCGTCCGACCCCGGGCTGGAAGCGATGCGGGCGGCGCTTTCCTGCCCCGTGCTGGGCGTGTTCCGCTGCGCCGTCGCCGTGGCCATCACTCGGGCCGAGCGGTTCGGCGTGGTCGCCATCGTGGACGCGAGCATCGGCCGCCACGCCTTGGCGTTGCGCTCCATGGGGTTGGAAGCGCGGCTGGCCGGCGAGGTGGCGCTGAACGTGTCCATGGACGCGCTGCTCGACCCGGTGGCGGCGCGCGGCCGGCTAACCGACGCCGCGCGGCGCCTGGTCCGGGACGGCGCGGGCGTGGTTGTGCTGGGCTGCACCGGCATGGCTGGGCACCGGGCGGCAATGGAGCAGGCGACCGGCGTGCCGGTGGTCGAGCCGTGCCAAGCCGGCGTCGCGATGGCGCGGCTGGCGCTGCTGGGGTAGGGCGCTACGCTCCCGTCCACTCCGGCGGCGCCACCGCGCCCACCTGCCCGGTGATGCGGCCGTAGGCCTCCGGGCGCCGGTGTCGGTCGAAGGCAAAAATGGTGGTGCGGCCCAGGGTGCAGCGGTCCAGGTCGCAATCCGCGGTGATCAGCTCGTCGTCCCAGGTGGTCGCCTGCGCCAGGATTTCGCCCTGCGGGTTCACGATGATCGAGTGGCCGAACAGCTCGCACCCGTCCTCCACGCCCGCCTTGGCCGTGGCGACGGCGTAGGTGGCATTCTGGTACGCGCCGGCCTGGATCGAGAGGTAGCTGTGGAACACCCGGAGGTGGTGCGCCTCGAAGCCCTGGCCGTCCTGGTTGGTGCTCGGCGTGTTGTAGCCCAGCATCACCAACTCCACCGATTGCAGGCCCAGGACGCGCCAGGCTTCCGGCCAGCGGCGGTCGTTGCAGATCATCAGCCCGGCGTTCACCGGCACGCCGCCCAAGGGCGCGCGCACCACGGGGAAGCCCAGGTCGCCCACGTCGAAATACCGCTTTTCCAAGTGTTGCACCTCCCGCGCCGGGTCATGCTCGGCATGGCCGGGCAGATGGACTTTGCGGTATTTCAGCATGACTTCGCCGGCTGGGCTGACCAGGATGGCGGTGTTGAAATGGCGCCCTTCCGGCGTGCGCTCGGCGTATCCCAAGTGGAAGGCGATGCCGAAGCGCCGGGCCGCGTCGAACAGCGGCGCGGTCTCGTGGGACGGCATGGCGGTCTCGAACCAATGGTCCGCCTCGGCCCAGTCGGCGTGATAGTGGCGGGGGAAGAAGGTGGTCAACGCCAGCTCGGGGAACACCACGACCTGCA
>CALMAB010000715.1 GCA_937858325.1 uncultured Acetobacteraceae bacterium | reverse complement strand
GCCGTCGCGTCGCAGATCAGCCCGTCCGGCATGACGCTGGCGGGCAAGCACGGCATCGGCATCATCTCCATCGGCTCCCTGTCGAACGAGGGGCTGAACGCCCTGCCGACGCAATGGGGCTTCGCCGAGGCCGCCGCCGCGGAGCACGGCACGACCGTGGACCGCCGCAACTGGCGGGTGCTGCTGAGCTGGCACGTCGCGGAAACGCGGGAAAAGGCGCGGGCCGAGGCCCGGGACGGCCTTCTGCGGCACCACAACGAGTATGTCCGGGGCGTGCTGCAGCGGCCCGGCGCCCGCCTGTTCCAAACGCCGGACGAGGCGGTGGACGAGACCGCCTGGTCCGAGGCGGCGGTCGCGACAATCGGCACGCCGGATGACCTGGTGCAGCGGATCAAGTCGGTGCTCGACATCAGCGGCGGCTTCGGCACCGTGGTCGGCTTTGTCCATGACTGGGCCAACCCGGAGAACACGGCGCGCAGCTGGGACATGGTCGCGCGCTACGTGGTGCCCGAGATCAACGGCCACCTTGCGGCGCTGCGCCGGTCGCAGGAGTTCGTCACGAACAACCGCGCGGTGTTCGACCGCAGCCGCGACGCCGTGATGGCCAAGATCAACGAGAACGCGGCGGCGGCAGCCGCACTGGCGGTGACCAAGTCGCAGATGCTGGGCGCATCGGCCAGCAACGTGCCGGACCTCGGCCGGGCGACCGCCGCCCGCACCCGGTAGGCCGGTGCCGCGCGCGTGACGCGGTGGACGGCTGTCACCCCGGCGCAAACCGTCCCGGTTTCGCCGGCGCGAACCGTCCCGGTTCCGCCGGCGCCACCGTCCCGCGCAGCGCCGCCGCGCGCGCCTGCTCCTCCGGCATCGGCCGGCCGGTCAGGTAGCCCTGGACCAGGTTGCAGCCCAGGCGGCGCAGCGTGTCGAGCTGCGCCTCGGTTTCCACCCCCTCCGCCACCACGCCGAGCCGCAGCCGGGCGCCGAGCAGCAGCACCGCTTCCACGATGGCCAGCGAGCTGTCGTCGTGGCCCATCTCCCCCACGAAGCTCTTGTCGATCTTGATGCGGTCGAACGGGAAGCGGCGCAGGGTGCTGAGGCTGGCATAGGCGGTGCCGAAGTCGTCCAGCGTGAGGCGTACCCCCTGCTCCTTCAGCGCCTGCATGGTCCGCAGCGCCATGCCGGAGTTGCCGAGCAGCAAGCCTTCCGTCACCTCGATGTCGAGCCGCTCGCCGGGCAGCCCGGCCCCTTCCAGCACGCGCGCCACCTGCTGCGCGAGGTCGGGCTGGCGGAACTGCAGGGGCGAGAAGTTGACGGACAGGCAGACCGGCGCGCCCCATCCCGCCGCCTCGGCGCACGCCGTTTCCAGCGCCCACCGGCCGAGCGGCAGGATCAGCCCGTTCGCCTCCGCCAGCGACACGAAGTGGCCCGGCAGCACTTCCCCGCGCACCGGATGGTTCCAGCGCAGCAGCGCCTCGAACCCATGGATCCGCAGCGATGCGGCGTCGCAGATCGGCTGGTATGCCAGGGTGAAGTGGCGCCCGTCCACGGCGTCGCCCAGGTCGCGCTCCATCAGGGCGCGCTCGAGCTGGCGCACCTCCATGGCCGGCTCGAACAAGCGGAACGCGTTGCGCCCGCTTTCCTTGGCGCGGTACAGCGCGGTGTCGGCGCTGCGCAGCAGCTGGTCCGGGGTTTCCCCATCGGCGGGATACACGGCGATGCCGATCGACACGCCCAGCAGCAGGCGCTGCCCGTCGATGTCGAACGGCTGCTGCACGGCACCGAGCAGGCGCTGCGCCAGCGCCGTGGCCGCGGAGGGCTGGCCGCCGAGCGGCTGGATGATCGCGAACTCGTCCCCGCCGATCCGGGCCGTCGTGTCGCGTTCCCGGCAGTTCTCCCGCAGCCGGGCGGCCACGGCGGCGAGCAGCTTGTCGCCCACCCCATGGCCGCGCGTGTCGTTGACCAGCTTGAACCCGTCGAGATCGAGGTAGAGCAAGGCAAGGCCGTGCTCCCCCCGCGCCGCCGCGGCGAGCGCGCCGGTCAGGCGCTCCTGGAACAGCAGGCGGTTGGCGAGCCGCGTCAGGTCGTCGTGGTGGGCCACGAAGCGGATGCGCTCTTCCGCCACCTTGCGGAACAGCGCCGGGCGGATGGTGTTGGCAAGCGAGGCGATGTCCGCCATGACCTCCGCCAGGTCCGGCCGCTCCGTGGAAAAGGCGAGCGAGACGCCGAACCGCTGGTCCTGCACCCAGATCGGGTAGCTCACCTGGGCGAGGAGGCCGGAGGCGATGGCGGCGGGCAGCAGCACGAACCGCTCTGGCTGCTCGATCTGCGAGTAGATGACGGCGTGCGGCTCGTTGCGGCGGATGGCGCCGGCGGTCATGGAGTTGCTGCGCGTCACCGGCGCGGTGGGCGGCTGGCGGTAATAGGAATGCTCGTCCAGCCCGTCGTCGTTGAACCGGCTGACCTCCACCATGCGCTCGTCGGGCTGGGTGAGTTGCCAGATGCGGCCGACCGTGGCGCCGTGGTGGCGGCACAGCTCGCCCAGCAGACTGGTCAGCGCCTCGGCGCAGGTCGTCGCCTCCGCCACCAAGTGCAGCATCCGGTCCGCCCGCAGCGCGTGTCCCGTGGCCTGGGCAAGGCGCGCAAACCGGCCTTCCCGCGCGAGGGCGGCGGCGACCAGGCCGGCGATGTCGCCCAGCGCCGCTTCCTGCGTTTCCGTGAGGCCGGCGCGAGGCGCCGGGTCAAGCACGCACAGGCACCCGAGGCGGTCGCCGTCGGTCGAGAGCAACGGCAGGTGGGCCAGGAAGCGCAGGTGCGGCGGCCCGGCCACCAGCGCGTGCCCGGCGAACCGCCCATCCCCGCGCAGGTCCGGCAGGACCGTCACGCCGGCGCAAACCGTTCCGGCTTCGCCGGCGCCGCCGCCCAGGATCGCGTCGAACCCGGCGGCCGCCTCCGCCTGCTGCTCGGACAAGCCGAACGCCGAGGCCAGGACGTTCGGGCCTGCTGCCCGGTCCAGCACCGCGACGGCCGTTTCCGTGATGCGCGCCGCCAAGCGGGCGAGGCGGTCCAGCACGGCGCCCGTGGTGGGGGAAGCAGCGTCCGGCATCGCGGCGGGGTCATCGCGATGGTCCACGGCCATGCCTTGTCGAAATCCTTGCTGGTTCGATCTGACTTTAGTCCAAAGCCGTGGCGGCGTGGAAGCCTGGATCGGTGCCGGACGGTCGGCAAGTGGCTGCGGAGCCGCATCGGGCCGTTGGTTCTGCGCGGCGGGGCACGGCCGGGTTTCCGAGGGTGCCCGCCGCCATGGGCGAGACAACGCCCTTCCGCTTTGGTAAGCCGGGCCACGCAGCAGAGAACTGGAAGGGACCGACATGCGGCATTCAGCGACCCACTCCGTGGCCTTGGCCGTGTGCCTGGCCGCCGCCGCCTGCGCCACGCCGCAGCAGCGCGCCGTGGAACGGGAAAACCTGCTATCCGCGGCGGGCTTCACCGTGCAGCCCGCCAACACGCCGGACCGCGTGGCCTCCCTGCGCAGCCTGCCCGCGAACAAGGTGGTGCAGCGTGTCCGCGGCGGCAGCGTGCGCTACGTTTACGCCGACCCGCTGGTGTGCGCCTGCCTTTACGTGGGCGACCAGGCGGCCTTTGGGCGCTACCGCCAGGAGGTGTTCCAGCGCCGCCTGGCCGACGAGCAGGCCATGACCGCGCAGATGAACCAGACGGCGTGGGACGACGCCCGTGGGGGCCGATGTGGTGACGGCCTGACCGCTGCGGCAGGCCAAGGACCGCCCCCGCCCGTTTCGTCATCGCGAGCCGCCCTGGCGGCGGCGTGGCAAGCCAGGGGGCCGCCAGCACGGCGCCCGGCCCCTGGCACCACACCGGGGCCAAGCCCCCGGGCGCCGGGGGCGGCTCAGCCGATCCGCACGGCCTGGATGCCCGGTGCTTCCTGCTCGGATCGGATGCGGCGCGGCGCCGGCTGGGGTTTGCGCGCCGGGCGTCGGCGCTTCACCGTGCTGGTGCGCCCATCGGGAAGCGTGCCCGCCGGCGGCGTGGCGTTGGGCGCCGAGGGCAACTGCACGCCTTGGGGAAACGCCGGCTCCATCGCCGCGAGCGTCAAGATCGGGACAGCAGCCAAGATCAGCTTGCGCATGGCGACTCCTTGCATTGCTGTGATGATGCACCGGACGCCCGTTCTGTCCAACTGCTTGCGCCGCCACCGAACCTCACGCGATTTCCGATTGCCAGCGTCCCGGCTTCGTCCGACAAATCCCGAAAGGGAGGGCCTGCCCCATGCTTCTGACCGGCAAAATTGCCGTGATCTCCGGCGCTGCCAGCACGCGCGGCATCGGCCGCGCCACCGCGCGCTTGTTCGCCGAGCACGGCGCCCGCGTCGCCATCCTGGACCTAGACCGCGCGGGCGCGTCGGAGGCGGCGGCGTCCTTGCCGGGCGAGGAGCACCTGGGCCTCGCCTGCGACGTGACAAACCGGGACGCGTGCCGCGCCGCGGCCCGGGACGTGCTGGCTGCGTTCGGGGGGGCCGACATCCTGGTCAACAACGCCGGCATCACCCAGCCGGTCAAGTTCCTGGACATCGCGCCCGAGAACTACGACGCCGTGCTGGATGTGAGCCTGCGGGGCACCCTGTACCTTAGCCAAGCCTTCATCCCGTCCATGCGGGAGCGGCGGCGCGGCTCCATCGTCTGCCTGTCCTCGGTGTCGGCGCAGCGCGGCGGGGGCATCTTCGGCGGCCCGCACTACTCGGCGGCCAAGGCCGGGGTGCTGGGCCTGGCCAAGGCGATGGCGCGGGAGTTCGGGCCGGACGGCATCCGGGTGAACGCGGTCACGCCGGGCCTGATCCAGACCGACATCACGGCGGGCAAGCTGACCGACGCCATGCGCGCGGAGATCCTGAAGGGCATCCCGCTCAACCGGCTGGGCGAGGCGGTGGACGTGGCCGGCGCGTGCCTGTTCCTGGCGTCCGACCTGTCGTCCTATCTCACCGGCACCACCATCGACGTGAACGGCGGCATGTTGATCCATGGTTGACCCAACGGCTGCGGGGGCGCTGTCCAACACCAGCCTCGCCGAGCGGGCGCTCCGCATCCGCCGCCATGCGCTGCGCATGGGGGAGGTCCAGGGCCAGGGCTACGTCGGCCAGGCGCTCGGCATAGCCGACGTGCTGGCGGTCGCCTACTTCCACGCCCTGCGCCATCGCGCCGATGACCCGGCGTGGGACGGGCGGGACCGCTTCCTGCTGTCCATCGGCCACTACGCCATCGCGCTGTACGCCGCCCTGATCGAGGCCGGCATCCTCCCAGAAGAGGAGATCGAGACCTACGGCGCGGATGGCAGCCGGCTGCCGATGTCCGGCATGGCGTCCTACACGCCGGGCATGGAGATCAGCGGCGGCTCATTGGGCCAGGGCCTCCCCATTGCCGTCGGCATGGGCCTTGCCCTGAAGCGCAAGGGGTCGGACGCCTTTGTGTGTAACCTGCTCTCGGACGGGGAGCTGAACGAAGGCGCCACCTGGGAAGCGGCGATGAGCGCCGCGCATTGGCGGCTCGACAACCTGGTCGCCCTGGTGGACGTGAACAACCAGCAGGCGGACGGCGCGTCGTCCGGCGTGCTGGGGTTCGAGCCGCTCGCCGCCCGGTGGGAAGCGTTCGGCTGGCACGCGCAGCGGGTGGACGGCCACGACATCCCGGCCCTCGTCGCCGCGTTTGACCAGGCCCGGTCGCTCCCGGCGCCGAAGCCGCGGGTGCTGATCTGCGACACCGTGATGGGGCGCGGCGTGCCGTTCCTGGAAGCGCGGGAAAAGACCCATTTCATCCGCGTGGACCCGGCCGAATGGAGCCTGGCGCTCCATGCCATCGACGCCGGGAGGACCGCATGAGCCAGTCCGCGACCCCGCCCGCGAAGCCGCGCCTCACCACCTCCGCCATGATCGCGTCCATCGCCTCGGAGGGGCAGCGCACCCGCCCGGCGCCGTTCGGCCACGCGCTCGTGAAGCTGGCGCGGGAGCGGCCGGAGATCGTCGGCCTTTCCGCCGACCTCGCCAAGTACACCGACCTGCACATCTTCGCCCAGGCCTTTCCGGACCGGTTCTACCAGATGGGCATGGCGGAGCAGTTGCTGATGGGCGCCGCCGCCGGGTTCGCGCGGGAAGGGTTCCTGCCGTTCGCCACGACCTACGCCGTGTTCGCCGCGCGCCGGGCCTACGACTTCATCGCCATGGCCATCGCGGAGGAGAACCTGCCGGTCAAGATCGCCTGCGGCTTGCCGGGCCTGACCAGCGGCTACGGCCCGAGCCACCAGGCGACGGAGGACGTGGCCATCTTCCGCGGCCTGCCCAACATGGTGATCGTCGATCCCTGCGACGCCGTGGACATCGAGGGCGCGGTGCCGGCCATCGTCGACCATCCCGGACCCGTCTATCTGCGGCTGCTGCGCGGACAGGTGCCGGTGGTGCTCGACGAATACAATTACACCTTCGCGCTCGGACGCGCGGCGCTGCTGCGGGACGGCGCGGAGGTGCTGTTCATCTCCTCCGGCCTGATGACCATGCGGGCGCTGGAAGCGGCCAAGGCGTTGGAAGCCGACCGGATCGGGGCCGCGGTGCTGCACAGCCCCACCCTCAAGCCGCTGGACGAGGCGGCGGTTCTGCGGGAAGCGTCCAAGCCGGGACGCCTGGTGGTCGTGGCGGAGAACCATTCCGTGGTCGGCGGGCTGGGGGAGGCCGTCGCGGGCCTGCTGATGCGCTCCGGCGTGCGCGCGGCGTTCCGGCAGGTCGGCCTGCCCGACGAGTTCCTCGCCGCAGGCGCCTTGCCAACCCTGCACGACCGCTACGGCCTTTCGACCGCCGCAGTGGTCGCTGCCGTGAAGGGATGGCTGGCATGAGCGGCGCGAACACCCCCGGCGCGGTCGGCTTCGTGGGCCTGGGCGCCATGGGCCTGCCGATGGCGCTGAACCTGCTGAAGGCCGGCTACGCCGTGCGGGGCTTCGACCTTAACCCGGCGGCGCTCGCCGCGCTGAAGGAGGCCGGCGGCACCGGCGCTTCCTCCGCGGCGGAGGCGGCAACCGGCGCCGACACGCTGGTGCTGTTGGTGGTCAACGCGGCGCAGGCAGAAGCCGTGCTGTTCGACGCGGGCGCGGCGGCGGCGCTGCCGGAGGGCGGGGCCGTCGTCCTCATGGCCACCTGCCCGCCGCAGGCGGTCGCCGCCCTGGCGAGCCGGGTAGCGGCAATGGGC
>CALMAB010000714.1 GCA_937858325.1 uncultured Acetobacteraceae bacterium | reverse complement strand
CGCATGGGCCGCACACCGTCACCGTGTCCGACCCGGCGCCCGCCGCGCTCGCCAGCGAAGCGGCCCCGTCTGAGACCGCACTGCACGTCGAGACGCCGTCCGCCGTGCCCGCCTACACCGACCCCCGCGCCGCGCCGCCCGCATCGCCTGTCCAGCACGAGCCTGCGACCCACCCGACGCCGCACGCCTGAGCGGCGCAGTCCAGGACAGCATTGTGGATACGCAGCCGGCGCCCGCCGAAGACCCGATCAACGACAAGCCGATGCCGCTGCTTGATCACCTGATCGAGCTGCGCACCCGGCTGCTGTGGTCGGTGGGCGCGTTCCTGATCTGCTTCGCCGTGTGCTACTATTTCAGCCGGGGCATCTACTCCTTTCTGGCGCAGCCGCTGGCGGACATCCTGGTCAGCAAGACCGGGCAGAACCGCCGGCTGATCTTCACGGCGCTGTACGAGGCGTTCTTCACCTACCTGAAGGTGGCCTTTTTCGGCGCGGCGTTCGTGTCCTTTCCCGTGGTCGCGTCGCAGGTTTGGCTATTCGTGGCGCCGGGCCTGTATCGCAGCGAGAAGCGGGCGCTGCTGCCGTTCCTGGTCGCGACGCCGGTGCTGTTCGTGGCAGGCGCCGCGCTCGCGTACTACTTCGTGTTCCCCGCTGCGTGGACGTTCTTCCTCAGCTTCGAATCTCCCACGGGCGGCGGCGGCCTGCCGGTGCAGCTGGAAGCCAAGGTGAGCGAGTACTTAGGCCTCGTCATGCGGCTCATTTTCGCGTTCGGCCTGGCGTTCCAGTTGCCGGTGCTGCTGACGCTGCTCGCCAAGGTCGGCATCATCTCGTCGCGCGGGCTGAAGAAGTACCGGCGCTATGCCTATGTCGGCATGTTCGTGGTCGCGGCGATCATCACGCCGCCCGACGTGATCACCCAGACAGGCCTGGCGATCCCGCTGATCGCGCTTTACGAAATCTCCATCCTCACGGCCGGTTGGGTCGAGACAAAGCCGGTTGATGCCTGATGCATGACCTCCGCGCGCTCCGCGCCGATCCCGACGCCTTTGACGCCAACATGGCCCGGCGCGGCCTGCCGGCGGTGTCGGCCGGCCTGCTGTCCATCGATGCCGAGCGCCGCTCAGCACTCGCGGCCGTGCAGGATAAGCAGGCCCGGCGCAACGCGCTCGCCAGGCAGATCGGCCAGGGCCGCCGCGCCGGCGACGACACGGCGGCGATGGAGGCCGAGGCCACGGCGCTGCGCGACGAGATGGCGGCGCTGGAAGGGCGGGCCGACGCGCTCGACGGCGCGATCCGGGGCGAGCTGGAGTCGCTGCCCAACCTGCTCGATCCCGACGTGCCGGACGGCGCCGACGAGGACGCCAACCTGGTGGTCAAGCAGGTGGGCCACCTTCCCGAGTTCGATTTCCCCCCGCTTGAGCATTTCCAGCTCGGCGAGGCGCTGGGCCTCATGGAGTTCGAGCGGGCGGCGCGGATGTCCGGCAGCCGGTTCACCATCCTGCGCGGCGGCCTGGCCCGGCTGGAGCGGGCGCTCGGCCAGTTCATGCTGGACATGCACACGACCCAGCACGGCTACACCGAAACGCAGGTGCCGCTGCTGGTGAACGACGCCGCCGCCTACGGCACCGACAAGCTGCCGAAGTTCGCCGACGACTTGTTCCGCACCACGGACGGCCGCTGGCTGATCCCCACCGCCGAGGTGCCGCTGAGCAGCCTGGTGATGGACGAGATCGTGCCGGCGGACCGCTTGCCGATGCGGGTCACGGCCTTGTCCGAGTGCTTCCGCAGCGAGGCCGGGTCGGCCGGGCGCGACACGCGCGGGATGCTGCGCCAGCACCAGTTCCGCAAGGTGGAACTGGTCAGCGTCACGGCGCCAGACGCCAGCGACGACGAGCACGAGCGCATGACGGCCTGCGCAGAGGCGGTGCTGGAAGCGCTCGGCCTGCCGTATCGCCGGGTGCTGCTCTGCGCCGGGGACACCGGGTTCGGCGCGGCCAAGACCTATGACCTGGAGGTTTGGCTGCCGGGGCAGGGGGCGTGGCGGGAGATCAGCTCCTGCTCCAACACCCGCGCCTTCCAGGCCCGGCGCATGGGCGCCCGGATGCGCGGCGCGGACGGCAAGGCGGCGGGGTTCCTGCACACGCTGAACGGATCAGGCGTCGCGGTCGGCCGGGCGCTGATCGCCGTCATGGAAAACGGCCAGCAGGCGGACGGCACGGTGCGCGTGCCGCCGGCGCTGCTGCCCTACATGGCCGGGGTGGCGGTGCTACACGGTGCCTGACCAGGCGTCGGGCACCAGGGCGTAGCTCTCCGCCCGCTTCGCGACGTGTGAAAAGGCCGGGAAGTGCAGATGCATCCCGGCCACCGTCAGCCGGTCCCGCGCCGCCATGTCGAGCGCGCGGAGGCGGCTCCGCGTGGCCTCATCGGGGTCCGTGTCGAAGACCATGCCCACCTCGGGCCGGCGAGACTGCACGTCCTGGAAATGCAGCACGTCGCCCCAGATCAACAGCGCGGCATCGCCGGAAGCGACGAGGTATCCCGTGTGCCCCGGCGTATGGCCCGGCAGCGGGTAGGCCTGGATGCCTGGCGCGACGTCCGTGCCGCTGAACAGCCGCAGCCGCGAGCGGTAAGGTGCCACCGCGGCCTCCGCCCCGGCGAAAGACGGCTTCTTGTCATCGGGTGCGGCCGCGGCGTTCGCCTCGTTCAGCCAAAAGTCCGCCTCGTTTTGCGGGATGACGAGCTCGGCCTTCGGAAACACCGCGGTGCCCGCCGTGCTTGCCAGGCCGCCGACATGGTCAACGTGCAGGTGGGTCATCAGGACGGCGTCCACGTCGCCCGGCGTCACCCCGGCCGCCGCGAGGCGAGCCTGCAGGTGGCCCAGCGTCGGACCCATCGCGTTGCCCGCGCCCGTGTCGATCAGGACCGTGGCCCCATTGCCCTGGACCAGGAAGGCGTTCACGCTTGTGCGCGGCGCGGGCGGGCGGAACGCTTCCTGCAGCAGCGCCGAGGCGGCGTCCGGTTCGATGCCGAGCATTGCGCCGAGCGGCAGGTTGAACGCCCCGTCATTGAGGGCCGTCACCACCACATCGCCGACGCGGCGGCGGTAGAAGCCGGAACTCTGCGCAATCTCGCTCATGCTGCATCCTCCTGCGGCCGGGCCACGCCGAGGCGGCCGGCCAGGTCCTCGATGAACTGCCAGGCGACCCGGCCGGACCGGGCGCCGCGCGTCATCGACCACTCGACGGCCTCCGCGTGCAGCGCGTCGCGGGCGATGGGCAAGGCGAGCTGGTCGGCATAGCCGTCCACCATGGCGAAGAAGGCGTCCTGGTCGCAGTTGTGGAAGCCGATCCACAGGCCGAAGCGGTCGGACAGCGAGACCTTTTCCTCGATGGCCTCGCCCGGGTTGATCGCCGTGGAGCGCTCGTTGTCGATCATGTCGCGCGGCATCAGGTGGCGGCGGTTGCTGGTGGCGTAGAACAGCACGTTGGAGGGACGCCCCTCGATGCCGCCGTCCAGCACGGATTTCAGCGCCTTGTAGTCGGCGTCCTCCCGCTCGAACGACAGATCGTCGCACAGGATCAGGCAGCGGCGCGGGCGTCCGCGCAGCAGGTTCAGCAGGTCCGGCAGGGTGCGGATGTCCTCGCGGTGGATCTCGATGAGCGCCAGGGCGCCGGGTGCGTCCCGGTTGGCGGCGGCGTGCGCGGCCTTGACCAGCGACGACTTGCCCATGCCGCGGGCGCCCCACAGCATGGCGTTGTTGGCCGGCAGCCCCCGGGCGAAGCGCCCCGTGTTGTCGAGCACCTGGCGCTTCTGCCGCTCGATGCCTTGCAGCAGGCCGATGTCCACCCGGGACACGCGCGGCACGGGCACCAAGTGCGCCGGCGACGGCTGCCACACATAGGCGTCGGCGTCCAAGAGGTCCGGCGCGGGCGGCAGCGGCGGCGCCAGCCGGTCCAGCGCGTCGGCGATGCGGGTCAGCAGGGCTGTGTCCAACGGAACTCCTGGGGACAATGGCAAGGTGTGGGGGCGGGGCAGGTCATGGCTTGAC
>CALMAB010000713.1 GCA_937858325.1 uncultured Acetobacteraceae bacterium | reverse complement strand
CCGGCGTGCGGGTCAACGCCGTGGCGCCGGGCTTCGTCATGACGCCGGCGCTGCGGGCCGCCGTGGACGACGGGCAGCGCGACCCGGCGGCGCTGGCGGAGAACTCCGCCATGGGCCGCCTGGTGGCGCCGGAGGAGATCGCCCGGGCGTGCAGCTTCCTCGCCTCCGACGACGCTTCGGCGATCACCGGGATCACCCTGCCGGTCGATGCCGGCTGGCTGGTCGCCGGGTCCTGGCACGGCTACGGCGGCCTGCGGCCGGCACGGATGATGGGTGGCGCCCAGGGTTGAGGGTACGGCGTTTCTGCGGGAAGACTGGGAGCGGCAGTCTCATATATAAAGGCACGGCGTCATGCCGTTGAGTGACGAGCAAGGGCAGCGTGAGCACGAGCTAAGGGTGAAGCAGATGGGAACCAACATCAAGCAGTTGGAAGCCAACATCGAGAAGATGCGCAAGGACACGCGCAACGAGGCCTTCAAGATCGCGGTGTCGGCGTTCGCCGCCCTCGTGGCGGCGTTCGCCGCGGGGCATTTCATAAAATAGCCTTCGCCCCCTGCGAGCCGTAGGGCAGGATGGGGCCAAGCAGCACCCGGAAGCTGCAACCCTCGTGGGAGCTTCGTCATGACCTGCCGAAACGTCGCGTTCGCCATTGGCGCCGTGCTGACGCTTCTCACCACCTCAGCGGCGGCGCAAAAACCGGCAATCGTGACCGAGGAGGCGACCGTCCCCTCCGGCGACCCCGGCATCGACATCTTCGTGCGCAACAAGCACCCGGCGCAGCTGAGCGGCGGCGCGACCCGCACGCTGGTGTTCGTGCACGGCGCGACCTACCCGGCCAGCACGGCGTTCGACCTGCCGCTCGGCGGCACCTCCTTCATGGACGACTTGGCCGAGCACGGCTTCGACGTTTACCTGCTGGACTTGCCGGGCTACGGCCGGTCGTCGCGGCCCGCCGCCATGGCGCAGCCCGCGGAGGCGAACGCGCCGGTCGAGACCACGGCGGACGCCGTGCGGCACTACGGCGCCGTGGTTGATTACGTGCTGAAGCGCCGCGGCTTGCAGAAGCTGGACGCGATGGGCTGGTCCTGGGGCACCACCATCGCCGCCGGGTTCGCGGCGGCGCAGCCGGGGAAGGTGGAGCGCCTGGTGCTGTATGCGCCGGTCTGGACCGTGCCGGGCGCCGCGCCCGCGCCCACCCCCGGCAAGCTCGGCGCCTACCGCACGGTGAGCGGCGACGCGGCACGGCAGCGTTGGCTGAACGGCGTGCCGCCGGACAAGCAGGCAGACCTGATCCCCGGCGGCTGGTTCGACGCCTGGCAAAAGGCCACCTGGGCGACCGACCCGGCGGGCGCCGCGCAAACCCCGCCCGTGCTGCGCGCGCCGAACGGCGTGGTGCAGGACATCCGGGAACGCTGGGGCGCCGGCCAACCCACCTATGACCCCGCCGCCATCGCCGCGCCCACCTTGCTGGTGCACGGCGAGTGGGACCGCGACACGCCGCGCGTCATGGCGCAGACGCTGTTCCCGCTCATCACCCACGCGCCCTGGAAACGCTACGTGGAGATTGGCGAGGCCACGCACACGGTCATGATGGAGAAGAACCGCCGCCAACTGTTCTCCGTGGTCGAGGAGTTCCTCCTCGCGCCCGATCCGGAAGCGCCCTGACGCCTGGACGTTCTGGCACCTGGAAGCGTGACTTGAACACGAGGGCGTTCCCACGCACGATCCCCGCCCGGCCGCACACGAAGCCCTGAGGAGGATCGTTCCATGACCGTCACCCGCCGCGCGGCGCTCGGCGCCGCCGCCGCATCGGCCCTGCTCCCCGGCCTGTCCCGCCGCACGGCCGCGCAGGACGCTCCGATCCGCCTGGGCGTGCTGAACGACCAATCCGGCACCTACCGCGACGACACCGGGCCGCTTTCCGTCCTGTGCGTGCGGCAGGCGGTGGAGGAGTTCGCCAGGCTGCACCCGGAGGTCAAGGTCGAGGTGCTGTCGGCCGACCACCAGAACAAGCCGGACATCGGCGCCGGCATCGCCCGGCGCTGGTTCGACGAGGGCGGCGTGGACGCGGTGCTCGACGTGCCGACCAGTTCCGTCGCCCTTGCGGTGAACACGGTCTGCCGGGAGAAGAACAAGGTCTATCTGAACTCCGGCGCGGCCACCACCGACCTGACCGGCGCGCAGTGCAGCCCGAACACGGTGCACTGGACCTACGACACCTTTATGCTGGCGAAGTCCACGGGCGGCGCGGTGGTGAAAGCGGGCGGCGATTCCTGGTATTTCATCACCGCGGACTACGTGTTCGGCCAGCAGCTCCAGCGCGACACCGCGCGCTTCGTGCAGGAAGCGGGCGGCAAGGTGCTCGGCGCGCGGTCCTACCCGTTCCCGGACACGACGGACTTCAGTTCGCTGCTGCTGCAGGCGCAGGCGTCGGGCGCCAAGGTGCTGGGCTTGTGCAATTCGGGCAACGACACGGTGAACTGCATCAAGCAGGCGCACGAGTTCGGGCTGACCAAGTTCATGCGGATCGCGGCGATGCTGATGTATGACGGCAACGTGCGGTCGGTGGGTCTTGAGGACAGCCAGGGGCTGGTGATGACCGAGAGCTTCTACTGGGACCTGAACGACCGCACGCGGATGTTCTGGGAGCGGGTCAAGCCCCAAACCCCGTCGCGGCCGCCGAACATGATCCAGGCCGGGTGCTACGCGGCGACGCTGCATTATTTGAAAACGGTGGCCTCGCTCGGCACGGCCACGGCCAAGGCGGACGGGCGGGCCACGGTCGCGCACATGAAATCGGTGCCGACCGACGACGACTGCTTCGGCGCCGGGCGCATCCGGGAAGACGGGCGCAAGGTCCACCCGTCTTACCTGATGCAGGTCAAGACGCTGGCGGAAAGCCAGGGGCCGCTCGATGTGCTGAAGCTGGCCGCGACGACGCCGCCCGACCAGGCCTTCCGGCCGATGAGCGAGGGCGGGTGCAGCCTGGTGAAAAGCTGATGGCGGCGGATGGCCCGGGGGACCTGCTCTACGAGGTCCAGGACGGCATCGCCCGCGTCACCTTTAACCGCCCGCAGGCGCGCAACGCCATGCTGTTCAGCATGTACGAGCGCCTGGCCGGAATCTGCGGGGAGATCGAGGCGGACCGGGGCATCCGCGCATTGGTCCTGACCGGCGCCGGGGACAAGGCGTTCGCCGCCGGCACCGACATCTCGCAGTTCCGGGCCTTTCATACGCCGGAAGACGCGCTGGAATACGAGGCGCGGATCGACCGCGTGCTGGGCGTGCTGGAGCGGCTGCGGGTGCCGACGATTGCGGCCATCGCCGGCGCCTGCACCGGGGGCGGCGCGGGCATGGCGGCGTGCTGCGACCTGCGGATTGCGGCGGCCAACATGCGCTTCGGCTTCCCCATCGCGCGCACGCTGGGCAACTGCCTCAGCGTCGCCAACTACGCCCGCCTGGCCGCCCTGATCGGCCCGGCCCGGGTGAAGGACATGGTGTTCACCGCCCGGCTGATCGAGGCGGAGGAGGCTCGGGCCATCGGCCTGGTCAGCGAAGTCCTGCCGGACGCGGCGGCGCTCGCCGGGCGCGCGGACGAACTCGCCCGGCTGGTCGCCGGCCACGCGCCGCTGACGCTCCGCGCCACCAAGGAGGCGCTGCGCCGCATCCGGGACCGCTCGGCACCCCCGGGCGACGCGGACCATGACCTGCTGCTGATGTGCTACATGAGCGCCGATTTCCGCGAAGGGATGGACGCCTTTCTCGGCAAGCGGCCGCCGGCTTGGCAGGGGGAGTGAGGCGGGCGGCGAAGGGATCACAAGATGCAGTTGTATGGTGTCCGGGGCTGGGGGTCCGCAATCGCCGAGGGCCTGCTCGCCTTGACAGGCCAGGGTTACGACTTCATCGATGTCGAGGGCTTCGACCGCCCAGGTCCGGCCCGCGACCGGCTCGCCGCCGTCAACCCGCTGGTCCAGGTGCCGGCCCTCGTGCTCGACGACGGCACGGTGATGACGGAAACGGCGGCGATTGCCCTTTATCTGTCGGACCGCGCGCCCGGCCTCGCGCCCGCAATCGGCACGCCGGAGCGGGGCCGGTTCTACCGTTTGCTGGTCTGGCTGGTCGCGAACGTGTATCCGACCTTCACCTACGGCGACTACCCGGAACGCTGGGCGCCCTCGGCCACCGAAGAACTGGTCGCTAGCACGATCCGACACCGCAAGACGCTATACCGCTGGCTGGAGGAGCAGGTTGCCGAGCCGTTCGTGCTCGGCGACACGCCATGCGCTTTGGACATCTATGTCGCCGTCATGGTGACGTGGCGGCCACGCACGCCCTGGTTCGAGCGGAACACGCCCAAGCTCATGCGGATCGCGGAACGGACCCGGCAGATGCCCTCCCTTGCCGCCGTGATGGCGGCGAACAGCAACGCCTGATCCTGCCGCAACCCGCATCAGCCCAGCGCCGCATTCCAGTACCGCAGGCTGTCGCGGTTCACCGGGGCACCCGCCGCCGTGTTCCGGGCCACGACCCCGGCATGGAAGGTGGCTGCATCGGCCGGGCCAAGCAAATCCCGGGTCGCGGCGATGATCCGGGTGATGCGCAGGTGGTTGTGGTCATGCCGGGTCAGCCAATCGTCCGTGTCGGCGTAGAAGCGCGTCATGCGCGCGAGGCCAGCGCGCAGCCCGGCCTGGGCCTGCGGGTCGCCGCGGATCGCTTCCGCTTCCGCCGCGCCCAGCACCGGCGCGCCTGGCACGGCGCGGCTGGCTTCCGCCAACGGGAACAGCCATTGGACGAAGTCGTGCACCGCCTCGATCCGCGCGTCGTCGAAGGCGAGCACGTCGGCCAAACGGCGTCCGCGTCCGTCCCGTCCGGTGCCGCGCAGGAAATCGTGGATGGGACCGTGCACGGCGACGTCAGCGCCCCGGCACCGGTGGACGCGGTAGCAGCCCGTCCAGCAGCGCCTTGTGGAACCGGTCGGGCGCCTGGATTTGCGGGGCGTGGCCCAGGTCGGCGAACTCGACCAGCCGGGCCTGCGGGATGGCCGCGGCGGCGGCCCGGCCGAGCTTGGGGTAGTCGCCCAACGTGGCCTGCACGGACGGGGGCGCCAGGTCCTTGCCGATGGCCGTGGTGTCCTTGTCGCCGATCATCAGCAGGACCGGCATCGAAAGCTGGCCCAACTCGTAGACGACCGGCTGGGTGAAGATCATGTCGTAGAGCAGGGCCGAGTTCCAGGCGACCCGCTCCCGCCCGGGGCCGCGCGCCATCCCGGCCAGCATCTGCACCCAACGCTCGTACTCCGGCTGCCAGGTGCCGGCGTAGTAGGTCGCGCGCTCGTAATCCCGGATGCGGTCGGCGGTGGCGGCAAGCTCGCGCCGATACCAGGCGTCCACGCTTTGCCATGGCACGCCCTTGGCCTTCCAGTCCTCCAGCCCGATGGGGTCCACCAGCACAAGCTGCTCGACCTCGCCGGGATACATCAGCGCGTAGCGGATGCCGAGCATACCCCCCGTGGAATGGCCGATCACCGTGACGCGCGACACGCCGAGTTCGGCCAGCAAGGCGTGGGTGTTCGCGGCAAGCTGCTGGAAGCTGAACTGGTAGTGCTCGGGCTTGGTCGATTTGCAGAAGCCGATCTGATCCGGCGCGATCACCCGGTAGCCGGCCCCGCGCAGCGCCGCCACCGTGCCCTCCCAGGTAGCGGCGCAGAAGTTCTTGCCGTGCAGCAGCACGACGGCCGCGCCGTTCGGTTGGTCGGGCTGCACGTCCATAGTGGCTATCGCAAGCTGCTGGCCCTGCGAGGCGAACTGCCGGCGCTGCACCGGGAACGGGTAGGCAAAGCCCTCCAATTCGGCGCCAAAGGCCGGCTCCTCGGCGCCCGGCTCCGCACGGGACGGCGCGGCCAGCGCCAGGGCCGCCCCCAGCGCGAGGAGCACCAAACGGACACGCCCCGTGTCAGGCATCGAGGATCGCGACGGCGCGGGTCCAGCCGGCGGAACCGCGGTGCAGCTTGACCGGAAAGGCCGAGATCAGGAACCCGTCCGGCGGCAGCGCCTCCAGGTTGTGCATCTTCTCGATCTGGCAGTAGGCGCGGTCCCGCCCCACGCGGTGCCCTTCCCAGATCAGCCCGGCGTCGCCGGTTTCCTGCACCCGGCGGCGGGTATGGCTGAACGGCGCGTCCCAGCTCCAGGCATCGGTGCCGACCACGCGGACGCCGCGCTCCGTCAGCCAAAGCGTCGCCGCACGTCCCATGCCGCAGCCGCTGTCGATGTAGTCCGCCTCGCCGTAGCGCGCCCCAGCGCGGGTGTTGACGACCACGATCTCCAACGGCTGAAGCGCATGGCCGATGCGGGCGAGTTCCGCTTCGATGTCCGCGGGCTGCACCACATAGCCATCGGGCAGGTGCCGGAAGTCCAGCTTGACGCCGGGCTGGTACAGCCAGTCGAGCGGAACCTCGTCGATCCGCATGGACGGCACGCCGCCGGGCGTCACCGCCTCGTCCATGCGGGAAAAATAGTGGTAGGGCGCGTCCACGTGGGTGCCGTTGTGGCTGCTGATGGCGCAGCGCTCGACCGCGGCATACTGGCTTTCGGGCAGTTGGTCCACGCGGACGCCGAAATACTCGGCGATGCGGGGGGCGGACTGGTGGTGGTCGATGTACTCGATCCTGGGGATCATGTCCGGCGGGTCGCTGGCGATGTCGCCGCGCAGCGGGACGGATAGGTCGATGAACCGGTGGGCCATGGCGCCTCGCTTCATTGCAGCAGGCGCGGGCAGCCGCCGGCGGCCACCGGGCGGAAAGCCTCTGCGCCCGGGATCGTGTCCAGCAGCGTGTAGAGGTCCCAGGGTCCGTGCGACTGCTCCGGCTGCTTCACGCCGAACACGTAGTAGTCGTGCACCATGCGGCCGTCCGGGCGCAACTCCGCGTGGCGCACGACCTCGTCGGAGATCGGCAGCTCGTGCATGGTGCGGATGACGGTGCGGGCATCGGTGCCGCGGGACGCCGCGACGGCCTTGAGGTAATGGCGCACGGCGGAGTACAGCCCGGCCTGGATTTGCGACGGCATGGCGCCCTGCCGGGCCAGGAAGCGCCGGGAAAAGGCGCGGGTGCCGTCGTCGATGTCCCAGTAGAACCCTTCGGTCAGCACGGTGCCCGCCGCGGCGGCAAGGCCCAGCCCTTTCACGTCCAGCACCGACAGGTAAAGCGCCACCAGGCGCTGCGCCCCGGTCCCAATGCCGAACTCGTGCGCCTGCTTGATCGCGTTCACCGTGTCGGCCCCGGCGTTGGCC
>CALMAB010000712.1 GCA_937858325.1 uncultured Acetobacteraceae bacterium | reverse complement strand
GCCACGCGTCCTCCGACAGCTGCAGCACCAGCGTGTCCGTCGCCTTGGACGGGGGGACAGGCGGAGTGGAACTGCCCGAGTTGATGCCGAAATACTTGCCCCAAGCGGCGGCCTCGAGCGGCTTGTTCGCTTCGGGGGCGAAGTTCCAGTTGCCGTCGCCCATCTCCCGGTCCCAGATGTTGACGTGCTCGATCTTCACGCCCTGCGACTGCGCCTTGTCCAGCTCCGAGGCGAGCCATTGCGGGAAGGCCGGGTCATCCACGGGGCCGGTCGTCGTGCCGTTGTTGCCCGCGCCGGTTTCTGAGATCGACAGCGCCTTGCCGTGCGCCTTCGCGAAGGCGATGGCGTTCTCCATGCCGAAGCCCGCGCCCGTGCCGGTGGGGTTCCACTCGTTGGCGTCCGGGTAGGACCAGAAGTGCGCCCGGTTCACCGGGTCCGCCGCCCATTCGGTCGCGTTGGCGTTGTAGCTGCCGTCGTTCTTGGCCCAGTTGTAAAGGCCGTTGGGCCACACCGGGCTGTAGGTATCGACGGACACGATATCGACGTAGGAGTCGCCCGGGTAGGAATTGACGACCGGCTGGTTGCTCCAGCCCTGGCTGTTGGGGTTCCACTCGATCTTGGCCGTGGCGCCCACGGCCTGGGCCTCGCCGCGCATCAGGGTCGAAAGGTGCTGGAACGCCTTGACCCAGTCGGCCTGCGTGCTGGCGTCGCTGCCCATGAACCACGGCATGAAGGTGCCGTTCATCTCGTAGCCAAGCCGCAGGTCCATGGTCTTGAAGCCAGCGTTGGCCCAGGCATCCACGACGCCCTTGTAGGCGCTGTCATAGGTGCCGTTGATGATGCCCTTGAAGAAGTCGTCGTTGGTCGAGCCTGCGGCGTTGCCCTCCCAATGATTGTTGTCGGACATCGGAATGCCGATCACCGGCAGGATACCGGTCTTGACCACCGGCGACTGGGTCCACGACCAGGCGGTCCAGCCGGCATTGCCGGCCCAGGTGCTCGGGTCGTGCGAGAAATCGACAAAGGCGTTCATGGTGACGGGCTGGGCGCCGCCCATGGTCGTGACGAAGCTGTTGAACTGCTTCTCGAAGTCAGCTTCCGCCGCCGCATCGTTGCCATTCGGGTTGCCGAAATACCCGCCGACGACGTACTTGGATGCCATGATCGCGATGCTCACTTTTCCGTGATGACCAGGCAACTCTCCTATTTCTACGGGCTTTTCGCAATCACATTCTTGTGTGTTCTACAAAACTCAAGCAACGGAAACATTGTCGCACGAAGCATGACAGTGAGCATCATAGGTCAAGTGGAATTAACATGTCCCCAGCAAGCGAATACTGTGATAAGCAGCAGTTGACTGCTTCAGCCTTATAAGGGCTGACGCGGACCGCTGTGCCCGAGATTGCCGGGCATTTCGCCATGGCCGCATGTTCGCGAGAGGCCCGGCGCACCCAGCGACGGCTACGAACGCCGACCAGCCCCGTCCATCGTCAGGCCGCTTATGAACGAGGCTGCGCCGACGTCTGGCATGGTCGTTTGATCGCCTGGCACGACGAGGCGCTGCCCCGGTTCACCACGCCAGAGTCAAACGCCGGCATCGTTTCGCCGGGCGCGTTCGACGCGCTCCTCGTCTGCGTCTTTGGCAATCCCGCCAACCGGTTCGCAGCTTCGTCTGAGCGCCTCGCCTGGGCATCCGCGCCCGCCATTGTGCGCAAGCGGGTCGCGACCGGGCTGCGGGGAAGCGCGCCTGCGGCTGCCCGGGCCGTTTTCGGGTGAGAGCCGGGCCACCTGGACGCGGCAGCGGTGCCCCTGCCCCGCTTCGACGGCAACGAACGAGCTGCCACTGAGGGCTAAGTGGAACGACCGTCATCTGCCGATGGGCACCACCCAACGGCATGGGTCGGGTGGAGACCCATCAGCAACCACATGCAGGCCGATCCACGGCGGCGCCCGTGTACATCCTCGTCAACGACGCCTTGCCCAGATTGGACAATGCTCTTGTCGGCCGGGCGAGCGGGATCGGTGCCCTCGGGTTCTACGGCCGCGTGTTCCGGCTCGTGCTGCTTTCGGTCATGCGGCTTACGGCGTTGCTCGTCCGATCACCGCATCCCGGCTTTCACAATTGCCGGCAACCGCAGCCAAAATCGTGGGATGGAGACCAATCGGCATCGTCGCCGTGTCCGCAGCATCTCTCCGGGTGGTCGGCTCTCGCCCGCCGTTCTGCACCATGACCTGCCGTGGCGCAGCGGGTCTGCGCGGTCCCGCGAATCCAACGCGCTCGGTGGCACTTACCCTCGGGTGCGCCCTGGCACCGGTCCCCGGCAGTTCTTGATCAACCGGCACCGCGGGGCCGGCGGCGTTCTACCCGGCGGTTGCCGTGCTCGCAAACGACGGTATGCTCCGCAACCTTTGGCGGCTTCGCAGCGCCGTGCGGACCGAGCTGATCAATCTATCGGGGTCGCGTTGCCGAGGGATGCGGGGATCGCGGCGCGGTCTGCGCCCGACAGCATCAAGCCTGCGGGGCAACTGTCAGGATCGGCCCCGTGACGCTTGGCAAACGGGACGGGCTGCGTCTGCTGCCCCGCGAAATGGCAGAGCATCAAGGCCAGCAGGAGTACGCACGCGGCGTAAAGGGCGAGCGCATCGATCCACCCATCGAAAGCCAGCGTCACCCCGGCAAGCAATGTGCCCAGGACACTGACCGTCACAAGTGCAAAAGACCACCGCTGCCACGGAGTTGCCTGCATAACGCGGTGCCTGATCCAAGCCGGCTGTCGCATTTCGAATCCATCCCGATATCAGAATAACATCGGAATCGACGAACTGTAAAGCTCAAAACGGTCCATTGTGCTTGTTCAAGCTTAATTGACATGGGTTTCGTCCTGATGCACGAAGGCAACGGTACCGACAAGCAGGACGGCGAAAAGAATAGGCGAGAACTGGTGATAGCCGCCGGTCAGCAATAGCAGCACCATAAGGGGAGCAAGCAGCGTCCATTGCCGCCTGGTGCGGGTCCCCCAGGTGAGGAGGCCAAGGTAAAGCAGCAGGCCGAAGATCCCGTACTCCATCAAGACTTTGATCGGGGTGTTGAGGTGATAGACGTAGGGGATCATGAGCTGTTCCGAGGCGCCGGGTCCAACCCCGGTCACGGACACCCAAGGCGCCGCGTTGAGCAGGTCCTGCAAGGCCAGGAAGGGCGTCACGAACCGCTCATGGCCGCTCGTGCCGGGCAGCGTGAACTCGTAAACCCGGCCCGACATCATGTCGGCGAAGTCAGGCAGCACGACGCTGAGCGCGGTGAAGGCCAGCGCGCAACCCGCCGCCAGCAGGATGGCCCCCAAAAGGCCGCGCCGCCCGGCGCTGATCGCAAGCACGGCGATATACGATCCCAGCACCAGCCAGCCGGTGCCGGACATGGATGACAGCAGGGCTACGAAGAACATCGCGAGGTAGGCGGTTCGGCGGAAGTACAGTGCCTCGATCACCACCGCCAAGGCCATGAGCTGGGAGAACACGGAAGGCTCGACGAGGAAGAACCCGTTCGACTTGTTCAGCCCGCGGTCGATCGGGATGGTGACGTTGAACTGCTCCTCGATCAGGAACTGGTCGGGCACGATGCCTGTGAAGGCGAACAAGCTGATGCCGACGAACTGCAGCGCGAACTGCGCGAGGCCCGCGACGGCGAGCGCTGCCAAGGCGAACGACACGATGCGGAAGAACGCGCTCTCGCTCACCGCGTGGCGGAACCGCAGCACGGCGAACCCGGTGATGGCCAGCCAATAGTACAGGGAGGTCAGGCTCATCCGCGGCGCCATCGCGAGCGGCAGGTTGATCTGGGTGGCGACCGAGAACAGGGCCACGGCGCAAAGCCCGCAATACAGCGCCATCCGACGCCGCTCGATGACCAGCGTGCCGCTCGCGACCGCCCAGGCGGCCAGGCTGAGCACCAACGGGGTCGCCATGCTGATCTTGAGGCCGGCCGCCGGGATCGCGAAACGCTGCAGCACGATGCAGCAGAACAGCGTGCCCCAGGTAAAGGCGTTGACGCCGAGCCGGCCGCGCCAGATCGATGGCTGCAGCGCCGTGACCGGAATCGCACGGCTCGGACGCGCCGCGGTGAACTCGGCTGTTTTCGTGGAAAAGGCCATGTCGGCATTATGGACCGCGCGAGCAGGCCCGTCGCGCCCGGCGTGGGCGTGCCGGGAACGCCTCTGCGGCGACATCGCACAATCGTGATCTACAAGGGTAGCGCGCAGCCGTTCAATGTTCAAAAAAGAGTAGATAAAGCGCCGGGTGTGTTTTAATTGTGCTTCTATCACAAATCATGGCCGGCGTTTGCTGGTGAAAGATCAAGTTGGCGAAGAGCGGGCTTGTCGCCGTGGTGCCGTCTCGGCCATCCCATGGACATTTCAACCAGAACGTTCACGGCGCGCGTGGATTGTTCGCCTTTATGGTGTTCGCCTTCCACGTCGTGAACTCGGGCCTGGCCACCTTCGCCCCGCTCTCGACGCCCCTTGGCTTCTTCCTCGCTTCCACCTCGGAATACGGGGTGGAACTGTTCTTCTGCATCAGCGGCTACGTGATCGCTGGAACGTTGCGGCGCGCCCTCAATCCCGCCGTGTTCATCCAGGATCGCGCCATCCGCATCTTTCCCGTGCTTTGGGCCTCCGTGCTCGTCATCGTTGCCGCCGGCCTGGCGACCAGGACGCACGGCTTCGAGACCGGGGCATGGAGCCGGCTGCTGGTCGCGGTGCCGATCAATCTGCTGGCGCTGCCGGGCGTCCTGCCGCTTGACAACATCCATCCGGCAGCCTGGTCGTTGAGCTATGAGATGGCCTTTTACCTGTTCTGCGCTGTTTGCTGGGGCCTGTGCAGGCGCTTTGGCTTGAAGGCCTACTGGCTCATCGTCCCCGTCGCGGCTGTGCTGATCGCCCATTATCCCCGTGGCGTGCTTCTGCTCGCGGGGATGTTGGTGGCCGAAGAATGGCCGCGCACGCCGGCGCTCCTTCGCCTGGCCCGGCATCCCGTAGCGCTCCTTGCGGTGTTCCTGCTGTGCTGGCGCACCATTCAGAGCCTCAGCGCACCCCAGCACATCATCGCTACGACCATGATCGAGTGGGCCGGCGACTGGCGGCTGCCGCTTGCATTGCTGGGCTTCTCCGCGGCGGCGCTGGGCTTCCAGGGAATCGTGGCCGGGTACGGCCTGCTCGGCGCCTTCTTGCGCACCCGCCCGCTGCACTACCTAGGCACCATCAGCTACAGCTTCTATCTCTGGCATCCCGTCGTGATGTCCGGCGTCAAGACTTACCTCTTGCGGGCAGGGGTGCTGCAAGCGTCGGGGGTGTGGGCGCAAGCTCTGTTCTTTGTGGTCGCCCTGCCCTTGTCGCTCGTGGTGTCCCATGCGAGCCAGCGCGTGCTGGAGCGGCGCTTCGCAGCTTGGATGCGCCGGCGGCTGCGCCACACGCAGCCCCTGCAGCCGCCCGCCCTCACCCCGATGCCGCAGCACCGCATGGAGAGTGCATGACCGATCCAACCAGCCTCACGCGCCGCGCCCTCGCCCGCACCGCAGCTGCGGTGGTCGTGGCGTCGGCCGCGCCGGCCCGGGGGGCGCCGGGCGTCCGCATTGGCACCTATGGCGGCGCCGGCTACACCGGCGTGCCGGAGGTTGCCGCTTACGAAAAGTGGCTCGGCCGACCGCTCGACGTGGTGCTGGACTTCCTTGAAAAGGAAACATGGGCGGGAATGGTGAACGAGGCCGGATGGATGGCCGGCTGCTGGCGGGACGCCGGGCGCAAGAACCTGATCGTTTCCGTGCCGATGCTGGTGAGCGAGGGGCAGCCGACCCTGGCCCAAGGCGCGCGGGGCGACTACGACCAGCACTTCGCGGCGCTGGGCCGCAAGCTGGTCGAGACTTCCTACGGAAACAGCGTGGTCCGCATCGGCTGGGAGTTCAACGGCGGCTGGTATTCCTGGACGGCGCGCGGCAACCCGGCCGATTTCAAGGCCTACTGGCGCCGCATCGCGCTGGCGATGCGCGGCGTGCCCGGTGCGCGCTTCCGCTTCGATTGGAGCGCCACCACCGTCGATGGCCCCAGGGACGAGGTTTACCCCGGCAACGACGTGGTCGATATCATCGGCCTCGACGTTTACAACCAGTCCTGGCCGCTGATCGCCGACCCGGCGCAACGCTGGCAATACCTGCTGGACCACGAGGCCGGCCTGCGCTGGCACCGCGATTTCGCCAAGACCCATGGCAAGCCCCGCTCCTTCCCGGAATGGGGCACCGGCACGCGGCCCGATGGGCACGGCGCCGGCGACGATCCCGTGTTCGTCCGCAACATGCTGAACTGGATGCGGGACGGCGGCCCGGTCGATTACGCCTGCTATTGGAACTACCGCGCCCCGGACTACGATGCCAAGGTCACGGACGGCCGCCTGCCGGAAGCGGCCAAGGCGCTGCGCGCCGGGCTGCAACGCGGCGCCTGACCCGGCGCCGCTATCGGGGGGGCGGGACGGGCGGCAGGGAAGCGTAGAGTTCGGCCGTCCGCCGGGCGATCTCCGGCCAAGTTGGAACGGAGGCCGTCAGCGCAAGGACGCGCGCCGCGCAGGCCGCTGCGAACGGGCGGTCCGCGACGAAGCGCGCCATGGCGGCGGAAAGCTCGCCCACGTCCTCGGGCGGCACCAGAAACCCGTGCTCGCCGTCCTCCACCGCCTCGATGAAGCCGCCGAGGCGCGTCGCGAGGATCGGGCGGCCGAAGGTGAGGGCCAGGCTCAGCACGCCGCTCGCCTCGATCTCGCGGTAAGGAAAGCAGGCGACGACGCCGGGGGCGAAGATGCCGCCCACCTCCGAGTCACAGACGAAGCGCGGCTCGATGGCCACCCGGTCGGCGACGCCCCGTTGCCGGGCCAGGTCGTGCAGCGGCGTCAAATCCATGTAGGGCTTGCCGACGATCCGCAACCGCGCCTGCGCGCGCAGCGCCGGGTCCAGTTGCGCGAAGGCCTCGATCAGCAGGTCGGCGCCTTTGTAGGGCTTGATCTTGCCGAACAGCAGAAAGGTGATCTCCCCCTGCATGGCGTCCGCGCGGGCCTGCGCCGAAGCGCGCCCGAGCAGCCCGTGCGGCAGCATCACCACCCGGTCCTTCCCCTCCCCATGGGCCAGCAGCCGGGCGCGGCCTTGCTCGGTGTGCACGATCAGGCGGTCGAAATCCGCGAACGCCGCGTGGGCGCCCACCCGCTGCAGCCCGCCGGTGGGATTGCCGTTGAACGGGTTGGTGTCGTGCACGGTCAGCACCAGCGGGGCGATCCCGCGCAAGCGCCGCAGGAAGTGCCGGTCCACCATCGGCAACGGCAGCCATTGGAAATGGATCACGTCCGGGCGCTCCCGCCGCAGCCGCCGCACCAGCGCCCCCATCGACCAGGCGTGGTCGAGGCCCTTGATGCCCAGCCGAAGCGCCCGGGGCAGGCGCGCAAGGGCCGGGGCGCCGGCGACCCGGTAGAAGCTCGCGCGCAGCGGCGCACCCTCGGTGGCGTTGTCGTCCGGGCCGGGCGCACGGCCGTGCAGCACGACCTGGTGCCCTTGCGCCTGCAGCCCGGCCGCCAGCGCCGCGTCGTAGGGCAAGGTGAACAGCGACGGATCGATCAATGCCACCCGCATGGTTCGGCTCACTGCACCAGCGCCTCGTCCGGCACGGCGTCCACGCGCGACGGGGGCGGCCCGCTCATCGGGAACCCTAGCTGCCGGGCCAGTTGCGGCAGGACCTCGGGATCGCGCTCGTGGTCAAACTTGCGTGAAATGAAAGCGGAACTGGACAGCAGCCGGGGCAGGTCGTCCCGGGTGAGCACCGTGGGGCCGGGAAAGATGATCTCCCGCCCGTAATGCGGCGCCACCTTGTCGCGCCACGGACCGTTGCGGACCAGCGTCTGCATGATCAGCTCGTCGGACAGCAGCAGGCGGCTGAGATACCGTTTGATGGGCCTGACGATGGGCGCGCGCTGCTGCCATTCGCAGAAGGCGCGGGGCAGGATCGACCACTGCGAGCCTTTGTAAGCGAGCTCGAAATCGGACGGTGGTTGGCGCGGGCCTTTGAACTTCACGGCGCGGTGCGGCAGCTCAAGCATCGGATGCCAGCGCAGGTGCCAGTCATCGGCCGGCAGCGTCGAAAGGTGCCGCAGTTCCACAAAGACTTGATCCGGATCGGCGGCAAGTGCCTGTCGGATGTGTTCAATCGGCTTGATTGGATAGCACTGCCCACTCAGATTGACGAAATGCGACCATTCGGCAGAGGCCTTCAACGCGACGGCGATGGCATCGAGCTGGATGCGTGCCAGGCTCCACCCGCCCCAGTTGGTGAAGTGCGGCCGCATAAGGATCAGATTCGGGTATTCGGCCGCCAGCGCCTTCGCCATTTGCCAGATGCCGCGCCGGTCGGCCTTGAGGCCCAGCATCGACTTGCGGTCGATATGCAGGATAATCGTGTCGCGGCCGGAGCTGCGAGGCCGCGCCAAGGCTTCGACGAGCCAGCGCAGTTGCTGGGGCCGATGGTGGGCCAATATGAAATACGCTATCCCGTTGTGCATGACTGTTAGATGGCATCGTTGCAACCCGGCCAAAAGTCACAACCGCTTAAAACTCGTCCGGGCGGCCTGCACCGTTCGGCGCGTTGCTGCGTTGCATCACCGGAAAGCTTAGCCGGCCGGCGCTTGCCGGTTCGCAGGAAAGGACACTAGGCATGTCGGAGCTTGCGCTCCTCGACGAGCGGTTTGAGAAGACGCCTCCGGCGGCCGACGAATCGGTTATCTCCCCGGCGCAACTCCTGGCGACGCTCCGCCGCAACTGGCCCCTGATCCTGTTGTTCGGCCTGCTGTTCGGCGCGGCTGGGTATGCCTATACCGTGACTTCGGTCCCCAAGCAGTTCACCACGGCGGGAACCCTGTCGATCGACATGGAGCGCTTCACCGTTCCGGTGCTGCAAGGGGCACTCAGCGGCGAAGGGTTGTCGGACCCGATGCCGCAGGTCCGCAGCGAGGTGCAGATCCTGACGTCGCGCTCCCTGCTGCAAAAGGTGGCCGACGACCTGCACCTGATCGACAACCCGGAATTCAACGCCGCGCTGCGCCCGCTGCCCTGGGGCGAGCAGGCGAAGCGGTCCATCTCGGCCGCGTTGCCGGACGCCGTGGCACAGCCGCTGATCGACGTGGGCCTGCTGCCCGACGCGTCCCAGCCCATCGAGCCGCCGCCGGACGCGGTGCAGAAGGACGGCGTCATCGGCAGCATCGCGCAGCACCTCAGCATCATCAACGACAACCGCAGCCTGATCGTGCTGGTCCAGTTCACGTCCAAGGACGCGAACATGGCCGCTGCCGTGGTGAACAGCGTCATCAAGAACTACACGGCGGACAAGGCGCAAAGCCGCAGCGCCGCCAACAGCGACGCCAACTCCGAGCTGTCGCGGCGGGTGGTGGAAGCGCGCAAGGAGATCGGCGACCTTGAAGGCAAGATCGCCGCGACGCGGGAAAAGTACAACCTCGTGCAGACGCGAGCCGGCAGCGTCAGCCAGCAGCAGCTTGAGGATCTGTCCAGCGCCCTGACCCACGCCAGCGCCGAGCGCGCGCAGGCGGTGGCGAACGTCCAGCGCGCCGGCGCCATCGCCCGGGCCGGGGTCGTGTCGAACGACAACGTCGCGGTGCTCGGCTCCAGCACCATCAGCGGCTTGCGGGACAAGGAAGCGGCGGCGGACCGCAAGCTGTCGCAGCTTTCGACGACGCTGGGCCAAGGCCACCCGCAGATCGGCGCGGCGCAGGCCGAGCTTGCGTCCGTGCGCCGCGCGCTCGCGGCGGAAACGCAGCGGGTCCTGGCCTCGCTCAACGCGCAGGCGGACTCCGCGCGCGCGCGCGAGGCTGACCTGAAGAACCAGCTCGAAAACGCGCAAAAGAACGCCGGCGGCCTCGCCGCGGTACAGTCCGAGCTGCAGCAGCTCGAAAAGGATGCGGAATCGCGCCGCAACGTCCTGCAAACCCTGCTGCAAGGCGAGGCGCAAACCGCGTCCCGCAAGATCGGGCCTGAGCAGAGCGGCGTGCGCGTGGTCAGCCTGGCCGTGGCGCCGTCCTTTCCGTCCAGCCCCAGGCCGAAGATCGCGGGGCTGCTGGGCCTGTTGAGCGGCTGCGCCTTTGGCGGGCTGCTGTCGCTGGCGCGGGGCCGCCGCGACAAGGGTTTTGGCGGGCCGGACGAAATCAAGGGCGCCCTTGGCCTGACGCCGCTCGGCACCGTGCCGCGCCCGGCAAACGGGGTGTCCTTGGCGGAGTGCGTCGCCGCCGACCCGAGCGGGCCGGAAGCGGAGGCCCTGCGCTCGCTGCGCACCCGGCTGCGGTTCTCCGGGCGCGGCTCGGTGCCGCGCAGCGTGCTGTTCGTGTCCAGCTCGGCCGGGGAGGGAACGGCGGAGTTCACCGCGGCGTTCGCCCGCGTGGCGGCCATCGATGGGCTTCGGGTCCTGTTGCTCGAAGGCGACCTGCGGGAGCCATCGCTCGCCCGCGTGCTCAAGATCCCGCCCTCCAACGGCCTGATCGATACGCTTCAGGGCAGCGAGCACTGGCAGGAGCAGGTGCAGCAGGACAGGCGCACGTCGCTTGACCACCTGCTCGTCGCCGGGCCGCAGCCTGCGGCGAACCAACTCCTGGACTCGATGCAGCTGCAGAACCTGGTCGCCGAGGCGCGCGACGAGTACAACCTCGTGGTCATGGACAGCCAGCCAATCGGCAGCGCCACGCAAAGCATGGTGCTGGCGCACATCGTTGACGCCGTCGTCCTGGTGGTTGGCGCCAAGCGTGCGAGGCGGGCGGCGGTGCGCGAGTCGATGCACACGCTGGCCGTCGCGTCCCGTAAGCCGGTCGTGCTGGCGCTCAACATGGCGGCTTGACCCGGAGAGGAGCCTGATGCCGGGTCCCTCCGCTTATGCTGCTACCGTAGCTCCGCGCGAAGCTGCCTGCGTCAGCCGCGGGCGGAGGCGGGGGGCGTCCAGATCTGGAACCGCTCGCCGCGCACGGACTGGGCAACGCCCAAGCCGGTTGCCACGAACGCCGCGGCGATACCGAGGAGCTTGCCGAACGGCCCGGCGGGACGCAGCCGCGCGACAACCAGAAACACCGCTCCAGCCAGGGCGCACAGCAGCAACAGCCTCCATGCACCCAATACAGCCAGTCCCGCCGCGAAGCACAGCACGGCTGCTCCCATCAGGTAGGCCGCGAACCAGCGTAGCAGCTTGTGCGAGACGTACTTGTAGCGGTCGAACAACGGAAGCTTGGCCAACTCGGCCCGCAGCAGCCGGTGCACGTTGAACGCCTGGCAGGCAATGCGGACCTTGCGCCGGAACTCGTCCCCGGGATGCGTTGCCGCCTCCTCATAAGCCAGCGCGTCGCTGGCCCGCACGATCCGGTGGCCGCCGCACAGGATCGACAAGGACACGAACATGTCGTCGATGATGTCGGGCGGCGGCGGGCGGTGCAGCGCGCGCCGGATCGCGAAGATCGACCCGTCCGCGCCCATGGTCGATCCGCTGCGCGACTCAAGCTCCTTGATGGCCTCTTCCAAACGCCAATACAGCGAGCCCGTCACCGCCGTGGCGCTGTCGCTGGCCCGGGTGTAAACGAGGTGGCCGCACACGCACCCCACCGCCGGGTCGTCGAATTGCTGCAGCAGCCGGGGGATGGCGTCGGGCGCAAAGGTGACGTTCGCGTCGGAGAACACCAGGATGTCGGCGTCCGTCTGCTGGACGAGCGTGTTCATCCCGTAGGTCTTGCCGTGCCGCGTCGGCGAGGCGTGGACGGTGATCACGCCGTCATACTCGCGCAGGATTTCGGCCGTGCCGTCCGACGACGCATCGACATAGACCAGCAGTTCCAGGCCGGGCACCGCCTTGCGCATGCTGACCATGTTGTCGGCCTTGGCGCGGATGACCTTTTCCTCGTTGTAGGCGCAAACGCACAGCGCCACGCGGGGCGGCGGGGTCGGCTGCGCCGGGCGCGCCGCTACGCTGAGCCGCGGTCGAAAGCGGTCAAGCAGCGCCAGGCTCAGGGGATACGTAGTGAATGGATGCACGCCGATGCCCGCAAGGACGCAGGCACCGGCGAGCAGTTGCTGACCCAGCAAAGCGGGACTCCCGGATAGGACGTTACAAGTGGCAGGGCTGGGCCGTTGCGCCGCGCCAGAATGCGCCGGCCCCTTCCGGGACCGGCCGGCGGGCGGCGGCTGCCTCCAGCACTGCCTCGTATTCGGCGGTGATGCGAGAGGGCGCGAAGTTTGCGGCGGCTTTGCGGCATTCCGCGAACACGGCTGCGCGATCCCACGGAGTGCTGATCAGCGCCGTCAGACTGGCGAACAGCGCCTCCGCGTCGGTTCCCGCGATGAGGAAGCCGTTGCGGCCATGCTCGACCACCTCCGAAAGCCCGCCCAGCGGCGTCGCCAGGCTCGGCACGCCGTAGGCCAGGGCCTCATGGTACACGCGGGGAAACGGGTCCTCCCAAACCGAGGGAACCACCAGCAGGTCGATGGATGGGAAGAATTCCGGCGGCGCGGCGTGGCCGACAAAGGTGATGCCCGCCGCGTTCGCCGCCCGCGCGTGCAGCGCCGCCGTGTAGTCGGGCTTTCCCGTTCCGGCGATGCTGAGGGAAGCCGCGCCATCCGGCAAGCGCCGGACCGCGTCGATCAGGTTCTCCAAGCCTTTGGACGGGTCGAGCCGTCCCATGAAGCCCAGGCGGAGCGGCGTGCGGGACACCGGTGGCGCGGCCTCGGGCAGCGCGTCCGCCGCGTTGTTGCCGCGGATGATGCGGATGGGCTGCCGTCCCGTCACGGCGCGGGGAAAGGCGCCCGCCGCGGTGAGGCGGTCAAACACCCGGTTGCTGACGCAAGTCACCATGTCCGGGATCCGCGACATGGCCCGGCGCGGACGGCTGAACACCCGGCACTCCGCGCAAAGCGACGTGCAGTTGCCCCGGCCGGGCCGCCACATGGCGCTGCGCGGGCAGGCCGTGTAGTAGTCGTGCAACGTTTGCACGATGGGAATGCCCAGGCCCTGCGCCGCCGCCCATACCGAGGCCGAGAAGCCCTGGAGGTTGTGGAAGTTCACGACATCAGGGGACAAGCGGCGCAGCAAGCGGGTGAGCCGCCGCTGCATCACGGGGTTGAATGCCTCCACTGCTTGGAACATGAGCCGCCACGGCATTGTTTTACTTGCGCCGTGCGGCCAAAAGACGTTTGCAAGCGGGATGTAGTGTACGGGGATGCCGTCGATCTCGCGCGCCTCGGCCCGCCGTCCCGGGGTGAGCGTCACCACGTTGCAATCATGGCCGCGGCCCATCATCTGTTGCGCGAGCACGCGAAGCGTCGTCTCCGCCCCAGCCGCGCCGTAGGGTGGGTAGAGCGTGTTCAGAAATGTCAAGCGCACAAAGTATCTCCGGGGAGTCACGCGAACGTGTTGCTTGAAATCCGCCAAATGGTTCGACGGTTTGCGTTGCATTGCAGCATCTAGGTGATTTACTTCCATCCATGAGTTTCGTCACGCGCATGCTCCGCCGTTCGCCGCGTCCTGCGCCGGAGGTTTCCCTGGCGCCGTCCCGGCACGCCGCGGCGCCCCGCCTCAGTATGCCTCCGCGCCCAGGCGTCGCGCGTCCTGGCGGCCCCTCCCCCACCGACATCGCGCCGTCGCCTTCCCAGCAGCACGCGTTGCGCGAGGTGTTCACGCCGACGCGCCCGCAGCGCAGCTCGCGCCGGGTCAGCGGACGGCAGACGGAGCTGCTGCGGATTTTCCGCGCCATCGCGCTCGACCGGGCGCACGTCGTGCTATACGGCGAGCGCGGGCGCGGCAAGACCTCCCTTGTGAACCTGGTGGCCTCGGCCGCCCGGAGTTCCGGCTACATGGTCGGCCGCTACACCTGCTCCTTTGACAGCTGCTTCGAGGACATCGTGCGCGGGCTGGCGCGCGACCTGCCGAAATCGATGCTGGCGGCGCCCATCGTGCAGGACGACGAGCTTGAAGGGTGCGAGGCCGCGTTGCCGCGCGCCCGGGTGCAGCCGCGCGACGTGGCCGCCCTGCCCGGCCGTCTCGCCGGGCGTCACGTCGTGCTGATCGCGGACGAGTTCGACCGCGTGGAAGACTCGGCGACGCGGACCTGGTTCGCCGACGCGATCAAGCAGGCCTCCGACCGCGGCGCGGCGATCAGCTTCATCATCGTCGGCGTGTCCGACAGCCTTGAGGAACTGGTCGGGCGGCACCCGTCCATCCAGCGCAACATCCTCGGCCTTGCCCTGCCGCTGCTGTCCGACACCGAGATCGACGAGATCCTTGTGCAAGGCGGCCGGGACGCCGGGATCGAGTTTCTGCCGGAGGTGCGCCACGCCGTCGTGAACGTCGCCCGCGGCGTGCCGTACGTGGCCCAGCTTCTCGGATTGCACGCGGGGACGGAGGCGATTGCACGCGCGTCGCCGGAGGTCGAGCCGCCGGACCTATTGGCGGCCTTCCGCCGGGCGGTGGACGAGGCCGATCCCCGCGTGGCCGCGATCTACCAAGGGATCACGGGAGGCGAGCGCGACCGTGGGATGCTCGAAAGCCTGCGCGCCATCGCCGCCGGGGAGCAGGACCGCTTTGCCCGCTTCATCGTGTCCGAGCACGAAGGCGCGCACTACATCGCCGACCATTGGCTGGAGCCGGGCGTGTGGGAGCGGCTCATGGACACCGGCACGGTGCGGGCCTGCCGGAGCATCGGCCCAGACTGTTTTGCTTTCTCCGAACCGATGCTGCAGCACTACATCCTCATGCGGGAAGCGCTCGACCGTGGGCTGCCGCTCCACAACGGGGGCGCGTTCGGCTGACGGCAGGCGCGGCCAGGCCGGGCTGGCCGCCGCTTCACAACGCCAGGTGGATGCCGAACAGCAGGACGTTACGGTTGTAGTTGCCCGTGGTCAGCGTGTTCAACGCTTGGCTGGTGGGTGTAATCAACTGCTGGGTGGTGCTGAGCGGCGACGTCACGACTTGGGTGCCGACGACCGTTGTGTTGCCGGGACTGCTCTGCTGCGTGAAGTCGTAATCAGCGGACAAGCGCAAGCGGCGGTTGACCAGCCAGTTCACGCCGCCGCCCAGCGTGTAGCTCGTCGTGGTGCCGGTAGATTGGAAATATTCCGCCGCCTGGAAGCTGCCCCGGCCCTGCAGCAGGACGTTGCGCTGGAGTTCATGGTCCACGACGACGCCGGTTGTCGTGAGGGTGTAGCCGGCGGTCCCCTCCGCTTGCGCGTCCTCGATCTGCCGCCGCACGTAGCCGGTCAGGGTGGTCAGCCCCGTCGGCGTGTAGATCACGTTCGCCTCGGCAATGGGGGCCGTGCGGGTGCCGTAAACGGACGATTGGAAGTCCCGCACCTCGACCCCGCCGAGCAGGCGGTAGCGCCACAAGCCGGTCGCCTGGTAGTCGATGCCAGCCAGGAGCAGGACGCTTTTCGAGTTGTTGCTGACCTGCCCGTTCTGCGGCCGGATGTAGTGCGAGTTGATGCCCTGCAGCACGACCAAAATGCTGCGCTGGTCGCTGAGGCTGTAGCGCGTCGTGACGCCGCCCAGCAGCACCGTCCGGTCGCGGAAGTTTTGGTTGGTCGGCTGCCCGAGGACGGGGGCACTGCCGAATTGGAACAGGCGCACATCGACGTTGGGTACGAAGGAGAAACGGCCGGCCTCAATCGTGTAGTCCGCGCGGACGGCATCGACGTCGTAGGGCAGCGGCGTCGTCGTCGCGATGGCGCCGATGTCCGTGCCCAACGTGTGCTGCCGGAAGTGCGAGTAGCCGATGTCCAGATCATGCCGGCCAATCGTGTAACCGCCGCCTACCGAAACGTTGTAGTTGGTGTAGTTTTGCGGCGAGGCGGTGAAGTACGAGTAGTTGTCCGCGCTGACGGAGATGCCGAAGCGGTTGCGGGACCAGTTGGAATTGGCGCTGACCGAGGGCGATGTCCTGACAAAGCCGCTGCTCGGCCCACCGCTGATGCCCAGGATGTTCGAGTCGTAGCCGACGCTTTCGTCCAAGCGCGCGTTGACGGTGTAGGCCCCGAGCCGCACGCCGGGTTCATCATACAAGGGCCGGAGCCGGGACAGCACCGTCACCCCTTGATCACGGTCAAAGCCTGGCACGCCCGTAGGGAAGTAGCTTTCAACGTACTGCGCATGGGCGCCTGACGAGAAGCCCCACGCCAGCAGGCCGACCCCGACACACGACAGGCGCCGCCGTGTTCCTGACCGTGCCATGACCCCTCCGCCGCCATCCATCGTTCCCGCAAGGACACGACCGTGCCGGTGCGGTCAAGGGCAAAGGCGGTCCAAGACGGGGTTGGGGAGAGCCACCCCCGATTATGGTCGTGCCGTGCGGCCCAGATGCAACGTTTATGCCTGATCGTGCTCCAAGCGCGGCCGTTGCTCTCGACGGTGCAACCAATCCGGCCATAACATGCTAAGATGGATGCCGAAATCAGGAGAACGTCATGCGTGTGACAAGTACAAGGCCCGGATTGCTGTCGAGGCGGGTCGCATTGGCCGGCATCGCGGCGGCGCCGATGGTTGGCCTTGTGGGCTGCAGTGGTTCCGGGCTTCCGCCCGTTCCCGATGTGAATGCCAGCATCTACACGTTGGGACCGGGCGACCAGATCCGCATCATCACGTTCGGCGAGCAGCAGTTGACGGGCGAGTTCCGGGTCGATGCGGCCGGGGAGATCGCCCTGCCGCTCGTTGGCGACGTACACGCTGGCGGCCTGACCCCGAAGCAGTTGGAGGCGTCGGTCGCCCAGGCGCTGACCCGGTCCAAGCTGTACAGGAACCCCAGCGTCTCGGTCGAGGTGATCGCCTACCGGCCGATCTTCATCTTGGGCGAGGTGGCCCGCCCGGGGCAGTATCCTTATCAGCCTGCCATGACCGTCGTCACGGCGGCGGCGGTGGCCGGCGGCTTCACCTATCGCGCGGTTACGAACCGGTTCTCAATCGTCCGCACCAGCAACAAGACTCCGGAAACGACCGAGGGCGGCGCCATACGGGAGACGCTGGTTCAACCCGGCGACGTCATCACGGTGTTCGAGCGGATCTTCTAGCCGACTGTGGCGAACCCGCCACAAGCATTGTAGCGGGACAACCACATGAGTTGATTGGTATTTACCGTTACGCTTCTGCATCCCCACCTCATCAGCCAAGCACCGCCGCGGCTCGCATGGGCGCCGTCAACGATACGTGATCGGCGTTTTGTGTGCGTTGCGGCATAGTCCGCGTTAACAGATGTAAGGGACCGTCCCTTGTGAATAGCGTTTACATCTTATGCAGCTGACCGAGGCGATGGGCGGGGAATCTACGGATGCATGTCAACTCTCTAACGCGTGAGACTTCGTCACAATCGCGTGTTCGACGCGCGCCGTTCAGGCCAGCGACGATCCGCTGGATGGCAATGTTCTCTGCCGACATCGTTGCGCTGTTCCTGGCGGCGGCGGCGGGGTTGTTCGCCCATATGACCTTTGCCAACGTATCCCTGGACCTGGTGTTGCGCCAGATCCCCACCCAAGGATTCGGTTGGCACGGGTGGGGCAGCCTGCTCGTCGCCGGCCTGCTCGTCGCTTATTTCGGCTGCCGCGGCCATTACACCTTGCGTGTGCCCATCTGGACGGAACTGCGTAGCCTCGCAGCGGGGTTGGCCATCGGCTTCCTGTGCGACAGCTACATCCGCGTCATCGTTTACGGCTCGCACCTCGGGTTTGAAAGCGTATCCCGCTGGGTCCTGCTCCTGCCCTGCCTGCTCCTGATGCGCAAGCTGGCCCGGACGATCCTTGACGACTTCGGCGTGTGGCGGCTGCGCACCCTCATTATCGGCGACGACGCCGCCCTGAAATCAACGCGGGCGGCGTTCCAGTCGGATGCCCGGCTCGGCTACGAAGTGGTCGCCTCGGTCGGTTTGCACGCGGTCAACCACGCTCCGGGCCGCGGGACGTGGCTGCTGGAGCAGCACGATGCGGAGTTCGCGGTCATCGCGACGCGGGGCGACATCTCCGGTGAGGCGGCCCGTTTCGCCGAGGACCTGTCGCGCGAGCGCGTGCCCTTCGCGCTCGTGCCGGCTTTCGACGGGCTGCCGGTCAGCGCCTTTGACAGCCAGTACTTCTTCACCCACGACGTGACGTTGCTGGTGTATGGCAACAACCTTGCGCGTCCGATCAGCCGCTTCGTCAAGGCGCTGTTCGACCAGGCAGTGGCGTTGCTCCTGCTGGTGGTCCTGTCGCCGCTCTTCTTGGCGCTTGCCATGCTGATCCGTGCCGATGGCGGTCCGGCGCTGTTCGGCCACCGCCGGGTCGGCGAAAACGGGCGGACGTTCCGCTGCTTCAAGTTCCGCTCCATGGTCACGAACGCGGACGGGGTGCTGCACCAGGTGCTTGACACCGATCCGCAGGCAAAGGCGCAATGGCTGGCGACGCATAAGCTCCAGGATGACCCCCGCATCACCCCCATCGGCCGGGTGCTCCGCAAGACGAGCCTCGACGAGCTGCCGCAACTGCTCAACGTCGTCCGCGGCGAGATGAGCCTGGTCGGCCCCCGCCCGATCATCGACGCCGAAATCCCGCGCTACGGCCGCGACATCTCCTACTACTTTGAAACCAAGCCGGGGATCACCGGGCTTTGGCAGGTCAGCGGACGGAGCAACACGACCTACGAGCATCGCGTGTCCCTCGATGTCTGGTATGTGCGGAATTGGTCCTTGTGGCACGACATCGCCATTTTGCTGAAGACGCTGCCGGCGGTGTTGACGAAGGAGGTTGCGGTTTTAGGCTCCGCACTCAAACGAAGCGGCTGGCTTTGGGGAAGTAGCCGCCACGGAGCGTCTTGCGCAGGATGACCGGCGTTTGGCGGATCGTTTCCAGGAAGATGTAGCTGGAACTCAAGGGCGACTGGACCAGTAGCCGCCCGGCTTCCCCGAGGTGCCCCTGTTTGACCGCATCGGTGAACGCCCGGTAGTAGTACAACCGGTCGATCTTGGCCTTGTGCTGGCGCAAAACTCTAAGAAGCGTTGCGTTCCGCGAAACAGCGTGGTCGCTTAGATAGTCTTCTTCAAGCTGCGCAATCCGCCGCAGGTCGCCCGAGCTCTGCACCTCGGTCAGCGATCCCGGCCGTGTGGCGTAATGGTAGAGAACCTCGGGCGTGACCCACCAGCGGGCTCCGGCGCGCAGGCACGCGACGTAGAGCATGAAGTCCTCGCCGAACCGGTTCCGCTCGTCGTATCGGATGCCATGCTGCAACAGGAAGTCGCGCCGGATCATGGGCTGCATGAACCCGTAGCTGAGCCGGGGATTTCTCGGATCGCCGATGTTGCGGTAGATGAATTCCGATGCCGTCAGGTGCTGAGGACACGCCAAAATGTCCGGGGATATCAGCAGATAGGGGGTCCCGCCGACCGGCATCATCAGCAGGTTGTCCGACACCATGTGTGCGGCGTTCGCATCGGCGAGCTTCAAGAGCCGCGTGAGCCGTTCCGGCACGTAGGCGTCATCAGAATCGAGCAACGCGATCCAGCGTCCGCACGCGGCATCGAACCCGATGTTGCGCGCGGCGGCAGGCCCGCCGTTGCGCGCCGTGTGCAGCAGCTTGATCCGGTCGTCGCCAAGGGCGAACTTTGCCACCACTTCCGCCGTGTCGTCCGTCGAGCAATCATTGATGACGATCAGCTCGAAGTGACGATGCGTTTGATTGAGAACCGACTGGATGGCAGTGCCGATCAGGTGCCTGGAATTGTAGGCAGGCAGCAGAATGGAAACAAGGCACTCCTGTTCCGCGTCGCTCATGCGTGTTTCCGTGGTATTCCTTGATTGAGGCCGCGAAGCCCTGCCCGGCCAATGTGCGCGGGACGTTCGGGCACCTGGAAGATCGCCGCACCGGATTGGCGCTGCTTGACCACCCTTGCGCGAAGCGAAACCACCGCGATGCAAGTTCGGCCACGCTGATGTGGCGCATCATGGCACGGTGCAAGGAACTGTCCGGTGCGTCCAACAGCACCAGCCGAACCCAGCCACCTCCGCCGTCAATCTCCCGGCGACCGCCACCGTGTCACTGGTCGAACCCTCTTTCATAACGAAAATCTCGGCGGATTTGTGTGGTGCGCTCGCGCCGACCCGGCCGCATCGCCGATCAGTTGGGCGGAATGGAAAACAGGGATGGTGGAAACAAATGGCATCGTGTCTCTGGCAGGGATTACCGGTGCAGACGGTTGTTTCAGATTTCAGCTCGGCGAAGCGACCTCGTCATCAGCAGGGCAGAAATCAGGGCACAGCGATGACTCCGAAGCCTTTCTTGTGAACTTGGCGGTGAAGCACACTCCGCCTGTTCGGTGGTCAGCGCCATAGGCATTAGGGATTGTAAACGGTCTAGTAAGGCGGCAGCGAATAGGCGATGTCACCATCGTGACTTGCGCGCATTGGGCGAGCACGTCGCCGCCCAGGCTTGCGGAAACCACTTTGCCAACCCCGTGGGAGCGGCCCTCCTGTCCTGGAGCAAGCGCGCCATTCGTGTTGCGCGACGCCCAGCGCGAACGCGGTCAGCGCCGCCGCCGATCCAAAGCTATACCAACGACCCCTTGCCGCGCCCCTTTCGTCATTGCGAGCCGCCCCGGCGGCGTGGCGATCCAGAAACCGCCAGCACGGCGCCCTGCCTCCTGCATTGCTGCGTCGCTGCGCTCCTCGCAATGACAAGAAATGATGCAAGCCAACCGCTGCTGGCATTATTCCTGGTCGGTTTCGCTTTGCGGAGCATTGTAGGCATCCAGCGCCGCCTGGCAGTTCTTCGACAGGTTCAGGTAGAATTGGGCAAGGCAGGCCGCGGCAATGGGCGCGGCGGGGTCGTTCCCGACGCAGTGGGCACGGTAGTCGGTTCGACATGCCGACTTCAGCGCCGTCCCCGTGTTGCGCGCCTCGTTCCCCTGCGCCCAGGCCGCCGCCGGGCTGCACGCCATCAGGGCCAAGAGGCCTGCCCAAAGCACAGGCCGTCCGGCGCAGCCCCGCTTATTTGGCGACGGCCGGGTTTGCGGCCCGGCGCAATGCGACCTTTCGGGCACGTTCGTTTTCGGCAATGAAGAACTCCTTTGACGTGATCATCGTTGCGAGTTGGGCGTCGGACAGCGTGAAGCCCGAGGGATCGTCGGCGATCAGCGGCGTGGTCTGCGACCGATGCTTGAGCACAGCCGCGCGCTTGGCGGCGACATGCGGCCCGATGTCAATCGAAAACCCTTTCCAGCGCAAGTTCGGCATGAGGGTCCGGTCCGGCAGCATCCAGGCCCAGACAGGATACGAAAACAAGGAAGCCTGAACTTCGCGCGCCGCAGCTGCCGCGTAGTGATGGGCCGCGACGTGGTCGGGATGAGTGTCGTAGTCCCAGCTCGTGAAGATCGTTCCGGCCGCGATATCCCGGGCCAGCGCTGCAAGCCGTTTTCCAGCCGCCTCTGCCGCCACGCCGCGGTGCGGCGCGAGGCCGTCCGGGATGTCCAGGAAGCTGACGCGCCCAGGCGGCATGCCCAGCGCCGCGACCGCTTCGAGCGTCTCACTCCGGCGAAGCTGCCTTATTAGCTCGGGGCGGTGCGTCTGAGACCCGGAATGCGACCCGGCGCCGTCCGTCACCACGGCGACGTGCACCACCTCCCCGAGCCGGACCGACTCCGCGATCAACCCGCCGCACCCCAGGCTTTCATCGTCGGGGTGCGGCGCGACGACGAGCGCCGGCCGGCCACCCAGCACATCCCGGAGAGCGGCTTCCGGCAGCGCCCGGACCCGCGCCAAGGCGGTCGAGGCCAGGCATGGCCCGTGCCGGACGCATCGGGCCAGGCGCTGCCACCGTCTCATGCCGCCCCTTTCGTGGACCGGCATGCCCCGTCATGCCCGTGCAACGCCAGCACGAAAAAGCCAGAAAAATGCCAGAATGCGTTTGCATAAGCGCGTGATCGCGACTCTTTGAGAGCCGGATCGCCTTCGGAGACGATATGTCTCGCTATTGTTTGCAAAACGATATATTTGTGACGCCTGACGTGATGCTGGAGGGTGGGTTGAAGGGTTGGAGGATGAGGATGCACGGGCTGCGCGGTGCTGTGATTGCAGTTTGCCTTGTGCCGTTGTGCGGCCTTGCGCAGGCTGCGGCTGCTGATGCGGGGCGCGCTGGCGACCTTTGCCAGATGGCGATTGCCGGGCACGCGCCGGCGACGCGCCTGCCTCCAAACCTGCTCACCGCGATTGGCCGGGTGGAGAGCGGGCGCGTCGATCCGCGGGACGGCAGCGTCAAGGCGTGGCCGTGGAGCATCAATGCCGAGGGTCGCGGATACGTCTTCAACACAAAGGCCGAGGCGATTGCCGCAGTGGTCGCTCTCCGTGCCCGCAACGTCCAATCAGTCGATGTGGGCTGCATGCAGGTCAACCTGATGTACCATCCCGCAGCGTTCGTGTCGCTGGAGGAAGCGTTCGACCCGACGGCGAACGTGCGATACGCAGCCAAGTTTCTCGGCCAGTTGTTCGCCGAAAGCGGGAATTGGGACACCGCCGCCGCCCATTACCATTCCAAGACCCCTGATCTCGCCTTGGCTTATCAGCGCAAGGTGCTCGCCCAGCTTCCCGGTGCCGCCCGCGTCCAGGCCGTTTCTGCCGAGCAGCTTTCCCTGACCAACGCCTGGGCCTCGACGCTCGGCGGGTCGGAGGCGGCAGCGCCGCGGCGAGGCCCCCGGGTGTTGGAAGCGCAATGGGGAGCGACGCTGCGGCCGGCGCAGCCGCGCATGATCCTGCTCGCCAGCCGCCGATAAAGCGCGGCACCGTCAGGGCGAACCAGGGGTGGCCGCAAGGCTGCCGTAGTTCCAGCGAAGATACTCATTGAAGAGGCGAGACCGTTCGTTTTCGCTCAGCTTCTTTGATCCCCATTCCGTTTGGGACAGGAAGCGGTCGAACTCGCTGCGCAGCCGGGCCAACTGCTCGCTGCTCGGCAGAGCGCGGCGTTCTGGCGGCGACGGCGCTACCTCGGGTTCGCGGCTTGGCGGCGAAGGTTGGGCGGTTGGCGGCAGGACTGCCACGTCAGCTTCGCGGCTTGGCGGCGGGAGGGGTGCCGGCTCCGTTGCCGCATCGGGTTCGCGGCCCGGCGGCGGCGTGAGGGATGGCACCGCTGCCACATCAGCATCAGGGTTGGGCCGTACCGGTGCCGCCTCTGGCCCAGCAGCTTGCGGCGGCAAGGCCGGCGCGAATGGCGGCTGCGCGTTCCCTGGCAAGGGTTGAGCCGGCGGCTGCGGATCACTTTGCACAGGGGGTGCAGGGGCAACAACGGCCTGGGTGGGCGGCCGCGCCGCACCATGCCAGTCGGTGCCGAATATGGCGACGACCGCAGCAAGCACCAACGCCGGCACCGCGGCGAGCACCCACCGCCAACGGCTGGGACCGGGCATGGTGCGCCGCGTCGCGGCCGTGCCGCCAAGCCCCACGCGCCCCGGCACGGCCGCGCCGAGTTCCACGCCGGCAAGCGGCACCTGAACCCGGATCACAGGTCCGAGCCGGTCGCGGAGCGGGGCCAGTTCGTCCTGGTCGATCAGGTGAAGAAACCTGGGATGCCCGGCAAACAGCAGCTGCAGCCGCGGCGTCCGGGTGCCGAACACCGTGAGCGCCACCTGCAAGAAGGCAAGCGTCGGCAACGGCAGGAGTTCGGCCTGCTCCAGAAGGAGGGCGACTTGGCTCTCCCCGCGGGCGCGCGTTGCCAGCACCCGGACGATCAGCTCGTCATCATCGGCCCGCGGGCCGCCGGGGTGGTCGGTGCCGATCTCTTCGACGATCCGCGACAGGGTGAGCGGCGTGCCGGGCAGGCCGCGGACCCGCACCACGCGAACGGGATCGTCAGACAGCAGGGCAAGGCAGCGATCAACGGCGGCCGACACGGCATGCGCGTTCGTGCCGAGCAAGGCCGCCATCGGCTTCGCCTGCCGAACCGCGTCCGCAAGTTGGGCCGCCGGATCACCCGGGCGCTGGCTCATGGCCTGGCCGTGGGATTTCGCACGCACGAAAGAGATCGCCGCCTCCTGTTGCTGGCCCGTCAATCCCGGGATGCCGCCGCACGCACGCTCATGCCGAAATCATGAACGCCTGCGGTTGATAAGCAACCGCCTAATGGTCAGGGTCTTGGCTGCCCTGCCATTCCACAAAGCCCCGGAACAATCTTTCCTTTTCATCGGCATCTGTCACCGCCGCGGCGCCCGGCATTACGGTGCGTGCCGGGCGGAGGCGGGTTTGGACGTTCCGTTGCGGCTGGGTCTTCTGTGCGGACAAGACCGAGCTTTGCCCAGCCCGACGCGGAGTGTTGGTGCAAGCCGGGAGCACCAGCAGCAATGAACATAGCCCCAGGCAAGTCGTCGCGCGGAAGCACGCCCATGGCTTCGGCAATCTCATGGACGCCCGTATCGCGCAATGCGACGCTGTACGATACGGAAAGAGCCGACAGGCTGCCCTGGGTGCATCGATTGCGCAGAGTGACGCTGCACAAGCGGTTCGAGTCGAACGAACGGCTGGACAATGGCGAGCTGCATGGGGTGATCGGCGCACTGGCCAGGCACGCGGCAGGCGCAATGCATCTAAATTGATCCTTGAGCCACAGGCTGAGACTCGGCATTTATCCCCAACAGTTTCGTAATCAAGAGCCACGGTCGCGTACGGTCAGCAACTCATCCATTCGTGACAAGCAATCAGGATCGAGAATGGATCTTAACCCCCATGGCCAAATGCCGGCCGGCCCACCCTCGACGCCGGGTGATCACCGCTTGGCTTCGCTCCCGCTTCCGACCGCCCCTGTCACCTTCCACACGGTGTTGCCCACGTCGTCGGCGACCAGCAGCGCCCCGTTCCGGTCCATGGCGACGCCCACCGGGCGGCCCTGCGCCTCGCTTGATCCGTTCAGGAAGCCGGTCAGCACCTCGACCGGCTCCCCGGCCGGCCGGCCGGCCGCAAAGGGCACGAAGATCACGCGGTAGCCGCTCGGCGGGTTGCGGTTCCACGAGCCGTGCTGGCCCACGAACGCCCCTTGTGTCAGCGACGCCGGCAGGCTGCCCGTCTCCGAGAACGCGAGGCCCAGCGACGCCGTGTGCGCGCCAAGCGCGTAGTCGGGCACGGCGGCGCGTGCCACCATCTCGGGATGGGGCGGCTTCACCCGCTCGTCCACGTGCTGCCCGTAGTAGCTGAACGGCCAGCCGTAGAACGCGCCGTCCCGCACCGCCGTCATGTAGTCCGGCACCAGGTCGCTGCCGATCTCGTCGCGCTCGTTCACCGCGACCCACAGCGCGCCGGTCTGCGGCTGCCAGGCCATGCCCACCGGGTTGCGCAGCCCGCCGGCGAACACCCGGTGCGCCCCGGTCGCCGCATCGACCTGCCACACCGCGGCGCGCCCATCCTCCGCCGGCAGGCCATTCTCCGCCACGTTGCTGTTGGAGCCGACGCTGACATACAGGGTGCGGCCATCCGCGCTCGCCACCACGTTCTTGGTCCAATGGTGGTTGATGGGTCCGCCGGGCAGGTCGCAGACCACCGTGCCCGGTGCCGTGATCTCCGTCTGCCCCGGCCGGTACGGGAACCGCAGCAACGCGTCGGTGTCGGCCACGTAAAGGCTGTCCCCGGCCAGCGCCATGCCGAACGGCGAGGTCAGGCCCTTGAGGAACTCGTGGCGCTCCACCCCGCCATGGCCGTCGTCGCGCAGCAGGGTAATGCGGTTGGCGCTCGGCACGGACGCGCCGGCCTTGGAAAACAGCGTCCGCTGTACCAGGCCGCGGATGCCCTTTCCATCGTCCGGGCGCTTCGGCGCGTTGGTTTCGGCCACCAGGACGTCGTTGTTCGGCAGCACCGCGAGCCAACGCGGGTGGTCCAGTCCCCGCGCCAGCGCAGACACGCGCAGGCCCGGCGCCGGCACCGGCGCGGCATCCGCCGGCCAGCCCTTCGCCGCGGCGATTTTGACGGTCGGCACCAGGGTCGGGTGGGGTGGCGGCAGAGCCGGGCTTGGCCCGACACCCGCTTCGAGCGGCAAGGTCGCGCGGTCGCCGCACGCCGCCACGGTGCCCGCGACGGCGAGAATGATGATTCCAGTGATGACGAACACGCGTGGGCGCATGGCTAGACCGTTCCGCTGCCTTGCCAGGATATGGCGCGGGTTGACGGATCAGCAACGCTGACCGCGACGGCCTGCCAAACGGCACTGACGACCCGACAACGTGACCAAGGTCACAGCGTCATCCGTCAAACCGGCCCAAACCACTGTCGGCGCGGCAGAGCGCAAGGTCAACCAATGCCGGGGAGAGACAAATGAGTGCGGGAATGAGCAAGCTTGTGTCCAGCAATCACGGCGGCGGGGTGCGCGGCGACACGATGCGCCGCCGCTCCTCCATGTTCGAGGGCCGCTTCGGCCGCATGTTCCGCAACCTGCCGCCGGCCGCCTGGCCGGAAAACGCGCTGCGCGCCCTGGGGGCCGCGATGCTGGCGCTGCCCGAAGCGACGGACACCACGCCCAAGCTTCCCACCGCCTCCCCGGAAACGGACGCCATCCTGCAGGACGACGAGGAGAACAGCGGCATCGCCGCAGGCTACACCTACCTCGGCCAGTTCATCGACCATGACATTACCTTCGACCCGGCCTCCAGCCTGCAGCAGCAGAACGACCCGGACGCGCTGGTGGATTTCCGCACGCCCCGGCTGGACCTGGACTCGGTCTATGGGCGGGGTCCCAACGACCAACCCTACATGTATGACGGCAATCGGTTCCGGCTCGGCCGGCCGCTGCTGGAGCTGGACCAGCCCAGCCCGCGCCGCGACCTGCCGCGCTACGACGATCCCGAGGACCCGTCCCGCGCCAAGCGCGCGTTGATCGGCGATCCCCGGAACGACGAGAACGTCATCGTCTCGCAGCTGCACTCCACGATGCTGCAGTTCCACAACCGCCTGGCCGACCTCAACCCGGGGCTTGCCTTCGCGGAAGTGCAGCAGCTCGTCCGCTGGCACTACCAGTGGATCGTGGTCAACGACTTCCTGGTTCGCATCTGCGGCGAGGAAGTGGTGGACCACATCCTGCCCTACCGGCTGGAAGCCCGGCGAGCCTGGGACAAGGAGCCGAGGCTGCAATTCTACAAGCCCCGGAACGACGCGTTCATGCCCATCGAGTTCTCTGCCGCGGCCTACCGCTTCGGCCATTCGATGGTCCGGCCGATCTATCGCCTGAACACCCAGCTCCACGGCGGCGACAACCCGCTGCTGGCGACGCCGGACGAGATCGAGCGCGGCCTGCAAGGGCGGTTCTTCATCTTCGCCGGGGTGCAGACGCGCGGCCTCAACGGTTTTGATACGTTCCCCAAGCAATGGGCCATCGACTGGAGCCTTTACTTCGACATCGACGGGTCCGGCGAGCGGGGGGGCGCCCGGCGCGTGCAGCCGGCCTACAAGATCGACACGTCGCTGGTGAACCCGCTCGGCTTCCTGCCCGAGTTCTCGACAACCGTTCCCGCCTCGCCGCCGCTCACCGTGGAGCAACTGCAGGCCAAGCCGGTCGATCCCGAACGCAACCCGGCCAACCTGGCGGCCCGCAACCTGCTGCGCGGGATGTCGATGGAGCTGCCGAGCGGGCAAGCGGTCGCCGACGCGATGGGCGTCCCGCGCGTGCCCGACGAGCAGCTTTTCGTCGGCAAGGCCATCACGGGTGAGCTGGCGAGCAGCCCCAAGCTCGTCGATATCGACCCGAGCTTCGCAGGCAGCGCGCCGCTCTGGTACTACGTGCTGGCGGAAGCGCAATACGAATGGCTCACCCGCGCCACCGCAGCCGGCGGCAAAGGCAATGCGGAGCCGGTGCGGCTCGGCGCTGTGGGTCGAAGGATCGTCGCCGAAACGCTGATCGGCTTGCTGGCCGCGGACGGGCGCTCCTATCTGCGGCAGAACCCAAATTGGGAGCCGGTGATCGGCGGGCAGCCGATCCGCACGATGGGCAGCCTGCTCAAGTTCGCGTCGGGCTGACGGCTCCGGCGGCCCGGCGCTACCCGGCGCCGGGCTTGTTGGTGAAGCGCGCGTTGCCCAGCCCGGTGCCGATGGTCATGACACCCCAACGCTCCACGTCGCGCATGAACGGCACCTCGCTCAGGCCCTGCACCACCGCGTCGTTGTGCATCAGCACCACCGTCTCGTGCCCATCGATCTTCGGGATGGCGTCCCGCAGCAGCTGCGGCAGGTTGAAGCTCTTGTGCTCCCAATCGCCGGGCAGGTTCTGCCCGCCTTTCTTGATCGACCCGTCCTCCCGGATCAGGCCGGGACAGCCGAGGCCGATGAACGGCGCCAGGTTCAGCCCCTGCTTGCCGGCGCGTTTGATCAGGCCCTGCAACATGCCGACCAGGCGCGCGACGGCCGCTTCCCGGTCCGGCTGGTCATCCGCATGGCGCCACAGCTCCGACATCAGCACATCCGCCCGCGACAGGTCGGCGGCTTTGCGCACGTTCAGCCCGACAATGCCGACCCGGATGTTGGAGCCGCCGATATCGACCGCCAGGATGCTGTCATGGCCCGAGAAGATCCATGACGGCGCCAGGTGGATGCAGCCGATCAGCCCGGCCTCGTCGGGATGGTGCCGGATCGGCTGCATGGCGACCTCATGCTCCGACCCTTTCAGCAGCACCGCGGTGCGGCCGATCGCCAGCTCGCCGATGCGGCTGTCGCGCAGGCCGCCGCCGACCACGATGCGCTGCGTGCCGCGCCAGTCTTTGAGCCGCATGAAGCGGCGGATCACCGTCGCGAACTCCTGGGCGAACTCCTCGATGGTGCCGAGCACCACGCCCGCCGCTTCCGGGTCGCCGTCCTGCACCATCCGGTCGAGCTTCTTCTTGCTGATGTCCTTGCTCGGCGTGCTGCCGACCGGGTCATCGTCGCCGTCCCGCACGCGTTCCCGCCCGTCCTCCAAGATGGCCCGGAACGCCCGCCCGCTCGCGCGGTCGCCGATGAAGCCGCCCTCGTCGCGCAGCTCGGCATTGTAGGTGTCGATGTGCACGGCGGCGAGCTGCCCCGCGCCGTGGCCGGCGAGACCGGGACTTCGTGTGCTTGGGGTCGGCATGAGGGGGGCGCCTGCTGGTGGAAAGAGGAAAGTAGCCCCATCAAACCCGGGCTGGGCGTTAAAGTTCGATGTGATTCTTCGCGCCGAGGGTGCGAAATGCCGGGCGGCCAAGGCCTGTGGCCGCCCGCAGCTCCGTCCGCGTCACTTGGCGCGGGTCAGCTGCCCCCGGATTTCGCCCGCCGGGTTGGCGGCGGTGTGGACATTGGCATACCACTTCCCCGCCATCAGGTCGGCCATCTGCGCGTCCGTCAGCGTGGCGGTCCCTTTGATCGGGCTGGCCGGCGCTTGAAACGGCACGACGACCCCGGCGTTCGCCCCAGGCTCGGCCGGGCCGTGGAAATGCGCGGCGGTGGCCGGGCCGGACAGCCCGGAATACTCCACGTCGTAGGTCAGCATCTTGGTCGCGGTGTCCAAGGAGGCCGTGGCCGTTCCCGCGCCGGCGCTCGTCTTGGGCGGCACCTCGCTGGCGCCCGCCAGCGTGGCGCTGAACGGCACCGTTTCGGCGCGGGCGACGCCCCAGAAGACGTTGCCGAACAGGCACGCGACGCCCAGCAACAGCATTGAACGTTGCATCTCGCTCTCCCTCGGTTGGTTGAAAGCCAGCATGGACCTGTTCTGCGTCCGTGTCAGGAGGGCCGTGGCGCCGCGGGGGATGACGGTGGACAACGGCTGCGGCTGGGTGCTGGACTGGGTGGGCACGGCTGCGCGCCCCAGCGCGCAGCCGTGCCGCCCCCCAACCGACGGACCGCACAGCCATGCCGCACGCCGCCACGGACGACCATGTGACGCTTTATTATGAGGAAACCGGCTCCGGCACCCCGGTCATCTTCGTGCACGAGTTTGCCGGCGACCTGCGAAGCTGGGAGCCGCAGTTGCGGCACTTCGGCCAGCGCCGCCGGGCGGTTGCCTTCAACGCCCGCGGCTACCCGCCCTCCGCCGTGCCGGAGGACCCGGCGCAGTACTCGCAGGGTCGCGCCGCGGACGACATCGCCGCGGTGCTCGACCACCTCGGCATCGAGCGCGCCCATGTCGTCGGCCTGTCCATGGGCGGGTTCGCCACCCTGCACTTCGGCTTCCGCCACCCAGGACGAACCGTGTCCTTGGTGGTCGCCGGTTGCGGCTACGGCGCCGAGCCGGCGCAGGCCGCCCGGTTCAAGGCCGAGGCTGCCGCGAGCGGTGAGGCCCTGAAGCGGGACGGCATGGCGGCGTTCGCCGCGCGCTATGCCCAAGGCCCGACCCGCGTGCAGTTCGAGAACAAGGACCCCCGCGGCTTCGCCGAGTTCACCCGACACCTGGCCGAGCACAGCGCCCTCGGCTCCGCCAACACCCAGCTTGGCGTCCAGGGCGCACGGCCGTCGCTATACGACCTGCAGGAGCAGATGCGGGCGCTCACCGTCCCCACGCTGGTGCTGACAGGCGACGAGGATTGGCCCTGCCTGCAGCCGGCGCTGCTGATGAAGCAGACGATCCCGTCGGCGGCGCTGTCGGTGATGCCCAACTGCGGGCACACCATCAATCTGGAGGACCCTGACCAGTTCAACCATCTGGTCGGGCAGTTCCTCGCGCATGTGGAAAGCGGGCGCTGGCCGATGCGAGACCCGCGCACGCTGTCGCCGTCCATCACCGGGATGGGGCCGGGGCGCTAAGCGGGACCCGGCTACACCCCGCGGCTCATGGCCTGGATCGGCGGCTGCACGTCGTCGGGCAGCGGCGACGTGTACGGCGTGTCGCGGGTGCGCTCCGCCAAGTCCGCCTTGGCGCGCTCGATCAGCCCGGGGTCCTGCAAGGCGTCCAGCGCGGTGCCCGCCATCACCTTGGCGACGTGGACGAGGCCCTTGTGCGCCGCCGGACTCTTGCCCTGCGCGGTCAACTGCCAGGAATGGAACGGCGTACCCACGGCGCAGGTGGCGCCGCGCGCCTGCACCGTGGGCACCACCCAGGACACGTCGCCCACGTCCGTGCTGCCGTTGCCGCCCCGGCCGCGGGCGCCGAACGGGATCACGAAGTCGCACATCGGGAGATCCCGCCGCACAGGCACCCCGGCGCGGTCGAAGGCGGCGGCGATGTCGGCGTCGGTGAGCGTGGCGCGGATGCGCTCGGCATAGGCGCGGTCGGCGTCGTCGAACCCGGGCGGGCCGAGGCGCTGGAAGTTGTCGTGCATCGCCTGCTCCAGCGGCGTGTTGGCCATCAGGTTGCTGACGGCGCTGACCGTCTGCGCGCTGACGGTGGTTTCCGTCATCAGCGCCGCGCCCTCCGCGATCTTGCGCACCCGCGCGACCAGGGCGGTCAGGCCCGCCAGGTCCCGGGCGCGGATCAAATAGCGCACCTTGGCCCGCGCCTGCACCACGTTCGGCGCGATGCCGCCCGCGTCCAGGTAGGCGTAATGCACCCGCGCGTCGTCCGGCATGTGCTCCCGCAGATAGTTCACGCCGACGTTCATCAGCTCCACGGCGTCCAGCGCGCTGCGGCCCAGGTCCGGCGCCGCCGCGGCGTGGCTGGCCCGGCCCACGAAGGTGAAGTCGATCCGCGTGTTGGCGAGGCTCACCGCCTCGTTCACGCCGGAGAACGAGGCCGGGTGCCAGGAGATCGCGACGTCCACGTCCGCGAACGCGCCGGCGCGCACCATGAAGCCCTTGGCCGCGCCCCCTTCTTCGGCCGGGCAGCCGTAGTAGCGCACGCGGCCGGGCACGCCGGACTGCGCCAGCCAGTCCTTGACCGCGGAGGCCGCCAGCATCGCCGCCGACCCCAGCAGGTTGTGGCCGCAGCCATGGCCGACGCCGCCCTGCTCCTCCACCGGGCGCGGCTCGTCCAGCCCCGCCTCCTGGCTCAAGCCCGGCAGCGCATCGTACTCGCCGAGGATCGCGATCACCGGGCCGCCTTCCCCGGCCTCCGCCATCATGGCCGTGGGAATGCCGGCGACCTCGCGGGTGATGCGGAAGCCTTCACGCTCCAGCATCGCCAAATGCTCGGCGGCGGAGCGGTGCTCGCCGTAGGCCAGCTCCGGCGTGTCCCACACCCGGTCGGCCAGCGCCGTGTAGTCCGCGCGCTTCTCGTCCACGATCTGCCAGATTTGCTCGGCGTTGCGCATGGGCTGGTCCTTCTACTTCACGGTCACGTAGCGCAGCGGGAAAAAGTTGTCCGCCCCCTGCCGCAGTTCGACGTTGCTGCGGTAGGCCCAAACAACGGTCTGCTGGTGCAGCGGGATGAACGCCGCCTCGTCGTGGATGATCTTGGACGCGCGCTCGATCTGCTGCTGGCGTTTGGCCGGGTCGGTTTCGACGGTCATCTGATCGAGCAGGCCGTCGAACTCCTGGTTCGACCAGCCGCCGTCGTTGAACACCCCGCGCACGCCGTTGCGCGTGCCCGCCAGGTTGAACAGGCTGTTCAGCGCGTCGTAGGTGGTCGGCGTCCAGCCGAGCATGTAGAAGCTCGTGTGGTAGTCCGGGTTGGAGATCTGCGCGAAGTACTGCAGCCGGGTCTGCGCGTTCAGGGTGATCTTCATGCCGATGCGGGCCAGCATGTTGGTGACCGCTTGGCAGATCGCCTCGTCGTTGATGTAGCGGTCGTTCGGGCAGTCGAGCGTGACGCCGAAGCCATTGGGATAGCCGGCCTCCGCCAGCAGCTTCTTGGCGCCGTCGGGGTCGTAGGGGATGCGCACGTCGGACTCGGCGGTATAGCCGTTGACGCCGGGTCCGTACATCAGGCCGGTCGGGTGGCTTTGGTTGCGCATGACCCGGCTTTGGATCGCCTTGGCATCCACCGCCATGTTGAACGCCCGGCGCACGCGCGCGTCCTGGAACGGGTTCTTGCCCTTCACGTCCGATTTCAGCAGTTCCGGCCGCGACTGGTCGAACCCGAAGAAGATCGTGCGCAGCTCCGGCCCGACCGCGAGCTTGAGGCCCGGGGTGCGGCTGATCCGGTCCATGTCCTGCGGCGGCACGGTGTAGATCATGTCCACGTCGCCCGACAGCAGGGCGGCAACGCGGGTGTTGGCGGCGGAGATGACGTTGAACGTCACCTCGGTCAGGTTGTGCTCGGGCTTGTCCCACCAGGCCGGATTGTTGCGCATCGTGGTGCGCCGGTCCGGCTCGCGCAGGCCCAGGACGAAGGGGCCGGTGCCGTTGGCGTTGCGGGTGGCGTAGTTCTCTTCCTTGGTCTTCGTGAGATCTGTCGGCTGCACGGCGTTGTGCGCTTCGCACCACGCCTTGGACATGATGACCCACTGCGTGATCTCCTGCACGAAGATCGGGTTGGGGGCCTTGGTGATGACATCAACGGTCAGGTCATCGACCTTCTTTACCTCTTTGACCGTCGAGAAGTTGCCGTTGATCTGGCTGCCCGGGCCGGTCGCCCGCCGGTAGCTGAACAGCACGTCGTCCGCGGTGAACGCCTCGCCGCCGTGGAACTTGACGTTCGGGCGCAGGTGGAAGCGCCAGGTCAGCGGGTCCGGCTGTTCCCAGCTCGCCGCCAGCGCCGGCTCGACCTTCAGCTCGCGGTTGCGGCGCACCAGGGGGTCGTAGATGTTCTGCGTGAAGCTCAGCAGGAACGTCTCGTTCCGGGTATAGGGGTCCATGGAGTTGGCGTCGCCGTCGTTGGCCCAGCGGAAGGTCGCGGCGGAGGCGGTTGCCGTGCTCAGCCCGAGGGCCAGCAGGAAGGTCGCCAACTTACGGTTCAGCATCGTTGTCCCTTGTTCGTAGCAGCGGGCCTTATTAGGCGCTGGTTCGGAAGTGATGCAAATGGGGTTGGGTGACTGCCCGTGCTTGCCCCTTCACGCGACAGACTTAGCCGACTTGCGTGGTCGCCCGCCCTTGCGGCCATTCTCGCGCGCCGTAGCTTTTTTAGCATCGGATGTGGATTTGCCGCCGCGGCTGCCAAACAGCCCGGCAAGGAAGCTGGCTGGAAGAATTGCCGGCAGTACCTGGCTTAACAGTCCATGCACGCTGACCTGTATATCCAAAGCTTCCAACTCGATGGCTGAACCGTCGGGCCAAACATCCAAAAAGGTGAGCTGGTCCGGGCGAAGGGCAGCGAGGGAGCCGATCCAAACCCGGGGCACCAGGAATCCGACGTTTCGCGTCGTTATGATCTCGACCGCATCGCGATCAGAGTCGTAGCGGACCGAACGCGCCCGGAACTCCGTTTCTGCCTCTCGCTGCCCAGCATCCAGGGCACGGCTGAGGCTCTGACCAACAATCTCTATTACCATATGGCGTCGTCCAGCCCGCTTCCGGCTTCCATGGTGAATTCCGTTCCGTTCTTAAACCAGATGAGCAACTGGTTGCTTGCCGGATGATACTGCGCGCCTTTCACCTGCACATATCCCGCTCGCCGCTCCGGTTTCATGATAATCGCGTGCGCCATCAGCGGCGGCGATGCCCATCGGTTCGTCAGGCAGACCGTGCCTTGTATAGCCCACCACATATTGCGGCAGGTAGGTATGGCATCCCGCACATCCTCCAGAAGCTGCCCGATGATCCGCGCTGATGGGGCGTTCTGCACCGGGTTGACGCTCATCAATCGGACGTGGTTCGTGACGAACGAGAACTCGACCCGAGCGACCCATCCATCCCTTCGGTGTCGTGCGTGCACGTGCGGTGGGCAGTGATCGTCAGAGAAAACATAAACGGACGCCCCTGTTTGTGCCGAGACGCACACTCTGCTCATGTGGAAGCATAACCTATCAGCTTGGGTTTCAAGGCGGAGGAGACTGCACCCAGCGCTCACCCTACCTCCCGCCCCTCCTCCACCGCATGGCAAGCCGCCAGCACGTCCCCATCGCGCGTGTGCTTCGGCACCTCCGCCCGGCAGCGCGCGTTGGCCCGCGGGCAGCGCGGGTGGAAAGTGCAGCCGCTCGGCGGGTTGA
>CALMAB010000711.1 GCA_937858325.1 uncultured Acetobacteraceae bacterium | reverse complement strand
GGGCCAGATGGGCACCGTGGCGTTCCAAACGCTGTATGCCGTGCGCGTCAAGCGGAACGCGGCGCCGAACGCCGTGGACACGGCACAGCAACCGGCGGAGCCGCCCCGCAAGCCGATGCTGCTGGGCACCTGCAAGGCCTACGCGCCCGACAGCCCCGTGGTGGCCCGGCAATGGCCGCAGTTCTACACCGGGCCTGCGGTCAGCCCCTGAAGGCGGCCTGCTCCTCCGGCGTGCGCAGCGTGAGCGCCAGCGCGTGGAGGCCGCCGGAGAATTCCGCTTCGAGCGCCGCGTTCACCAGGCGGTGCCGGGCGACCCGGTTCTGGCCCTGGAACCGGTCGGAGACCACGAGCACGCTGTAATGCGTTTCGCCGCCCGGCGCCGCCCCGGCATGGCCGGCATGGAGGCTGCTGTCGTCCCGCACCTCCAGCAAGGCAGGCGCGAGGGCGCGGGACAACAGGGCGCGCATGCGCTCGGCGCGGCCGGGTCGGGGGTCGGGGCGTCAGGCGGACATGGGGAATGTATTACCCCGGCCCGCTCAAGGATGGAAGGACTTGCCGGCGCCGCGGTAGGCAGCACATAAAGCGGGATGACCCGATCCCCGCGACCACGGGCCTACACGCCCGACCCGGCCGCGCCGGGACGCCCCTGCGACATGCCCGGTTGCCCCGAAGCCGGCGGCTTCCGCGCGCCCAAATCCCGCAACGCGCTGAACCAATACTGGTGGTTCTGCCTGGAGCACGTGCGCGAGTACAACCTGGCCTGGGACTTCTACAAAGGCATGACGCCGGGCGAGATCGAGGCGCAGGTGCGCTCCGACACCGGATGGCAGCGCCCGACCTGGCCGCTGGGCCGCCTGGGCGCGCAGGCGTTCGACGAGGCCATGCTGCGCGACCCGCTGCACATCCTGTCGGCCGGGCGGGTGCGCCGGGGCGCCGCGGCGACGCCGCCCAGAACCGCCGTGCCGGCAAACCTGCGCGACCCCATGCAGGCGCTCGGGCTGGAGTGGCCGGTCTCGCTGGAAACGCTGAAGGCGCGCTACAAGGAACTGGCCAAGCGCCACCACCCTGACGCCAACGGCGGCGACCGCGCCTCGGAGGAGCGTCTGAAGACAATCAACCTTGCTTATGCCGCGGTGCGGCAACATCTGACTGCCGAGCCCCGGATGGCCGCGACCGGGTAAGCTTTCGCAACCGCCCCGAATGGGGCTAGTTTCCGCCGCCCGGCTCGCCGCATCGCGGAGCACTGCACAGGACCCCAAGGCCTATGAACAACGTCGCCGCACTCGCCAATGCCCGCTCCACCCCGACCTCGGCCATCAGTGTCCCGGACACGACGGTGAACGCGCGGGAAGCGTTTGGCCTTGAAGTCGATATGGACGTGCCCGCCTTCTCGGTGGCGACCGAGCACGTCCCTGAACTCGATGAAGCCTACAAGTTCGACCGGGAAACCACGCTGGCGATCCTGGCCGGCTTCGGCGCCAACCGCCGGGTGCTGATCCAGGGCTACCACGGCACCGGCAAGAGCACGCACATCGAGCAGGTGGCGGCGCGGCTGAACTGGCCCTGCATCCGGGTCAACCTCGACAGCCACATCAGCCGCATCGACCTGATCGGCAAGGACGCCATCGTCCTCAAGGACGGCAAGCAGATCACCGAGTTCCGGGAAGGCATCCTGCCCTGGGCCTTGCAGCACGCCTGCGCGCTGGTGTTCGACGAGTACGACGCCGGGCGGCCGGACGTGATGTTCGTGATCCAGCGGGTGCTGGAGGTGGAAGGCCGGCTGACGCTGCTCGATCAGAACCGCGTGATCCGCCCGCACGAGAGCTTCCGGCTGTTCGCCACGGCCAACACGGTGGGTCTGGGCGACACCACCGGGCTGTATCACGGCACGCAGCAGATCAACCAGGGCCAGATGGACCGCTGGAACATCGTCGCCACGCTGAACTACCTGCCGCACGCGCAGGAAACCGGGATCGTGCTGGCCAAGATGGGCATCGATCCCGGCGACAAGCCGGCGCGCAAGCGGATCGAGAGCATGGTGGCGCTGGCGGACCTGACGCGCGCCGGGTTCATCAACGGCGACATTTCCACGGTGATGAGCCCGCGCACGGTGATCACCTGGGCGGAGAACACGCGCATCTTCAAGGATGTCGGCTTCGCGTTCCGCCTGACCTTCCTCAACAAGTGCGACGAGGCGGAGCGCAGCACGGTGGCGGAGTACTACCAGCGCTGCTTCAACGAGGAGCTGCCGACCGGCTTGCTGGCGCCGCGCAAGGGCCTATGAGCGGGTCCAAGGACAACTCTCGGACCGAGGACTTCAAGCGCGCCACCGCCGGCGTGCTCCGGGCC
>CALMAB010000710.1 GCA_937858325.1 uncultured Acetobacteraceae bacterium | reverse complement strand
ACCAGCACCGGCAGCGCACCCGGCCCTGTGCCGTCCCATGCCGCCGCCCGGTCGGGCACGCGCGGATCGGACCACAGCACCGCCGGCACGTGGTCCTGGTCGCGCTCCGCCGGGGTCAGCAGGGTGAGCCGCAGCATGAACTGCGCGCTGGCCAGCGGCCCCATGCCGCCCAGCACGCCCAGCACCCGGTCCGGCCTTGCCCCGCTCATGGCGGCAGTGTGCCCGATCCCGGGCGGGACGCAACGCCTTGACGCCGGGGCAGGGCGGGGCCAGAGCCGTGGGCATGTTCGACCTGCAAGGCCATCGCGGCGCCCGCGCCCTCCATCCCGAAAACACCTTGGAAGGCCTGCGGGCTGCCGTCGCCCTGGGTCTCCGGACGATGGAGATCGACGTGGGAGTGACGCGCGACGGCGCTGTGGTCGTCCACCACGACCCGGCGCTGAACCCGGACACCACCCGGGACCGCGCCGGCGCCTGGCTGCCGGCCCGCGGCCCGCTCCTGCGGGAACTCACATTGGCGCAGCTTGCCGAGTACGACGTGGGCCGCATCCGCCCCGGCACCGACTACGCCGAACGCTTTCCACAGCAGGCCCCACGGGACGGCGCCCGCATCCCGACGCTCGATCAGGTCCTGGCGCTCGACGACGCGACCCGCTGGAACATTGAGCTGAAATCAATCCCGACGCATCCCGGCTGGACCGTGCCCGCGGAGGAGATGGTTGAGCGCGTCCTGCACGTCGCCGGGGCCGCCGCGGCGCTGAGCCGGATCACCATCCAATCCTTCGACTGGCGGGCGCCCCGCCACGCACGGCGCATCCGGCCCGGCGTCGCCCGGGGCTGGCTGACGGACGCCCGCACCGTGGCGGACGCGGCGCTTTGGTTAGGGCGAGAGGTCGCGGACATGGAGGCCGTGCCGGACGCCGTCGCGAAGGAGGGCGGCGGCACCTGGACGCCGGAACACGAGGACCTGACCGAGGACCTGTTGGCCGAGGCGCATGGCCTCGGCCTGCTGGTCGTCCCGTGGACGGTGAACGCCCGCGCCGACATGCTGCGGCTGATCGGCTGGGGTGTGGACGGCCTGATCACCGATTGGCCGGACCGCGCCTTTGCGGCGCTCGCGGACCGCCCGGCCGCTGCCGGGCGGCCGTGATCACCCCCGAAGATCACCCACGCGCGTCGAGCGGCACGAAGTCCCGGCGCGTCGCGCCGGTGTAAACCTGGCGCGGACGGCCGATGCGCTGGGACGGGTCCTCGATCATCTCCTTCCACTGGCTGATCCAGCCGACGGTGCGGGCGACCGCGAACAGCACGGTGAACATGCTGGTCGGGAAGCCCATCGCCTTCAGGATAATGCCCGAGTAGAAATCGACGTTCGGATACAGCTTCTTGCTAATGAAGTAGTCGTCGTGCAGCGCGATCCGCTCCAGCTCCATGGCGAGGTCGAGCAGCGGGTCGTCCTTTATGCCCATTTCCGCCAGCACCTCGTGGCAGGTGCGCTCCATGATCTTGGCGCGGGGATCGTAGTTCTTGTACACCCGGTGCCCGAACCCCATCAGGCGGACGTGGCTGTCCTTGTCCTTCACCTTCTCGATGAATGCGGGAATGTTGTCCTTGTGGCCGATCTCGCCGAGCATCTTCAGCACGGCCTCGTTGGCGCCGCCATGCGCCGGTCCCCACAGGCTGGCGATCCCGGCGGCGATGCAGGCAAACGGGTTGGCCCCGGTGGAGCCGGCCAGGCGCACCGTGCTGGTCGAAGCGTTCTGCTCGTGGTCGGCGTGCAGGATGAAGATGCGGTCCATGGCGCGCGCCAGCACCGGGCTGACGTGGTACGGCTCCGCCGGGACGGCGTTCATCATGTACAGGAAGTTCTCGGCATAGCCGAGGTCGTTGCGCGGGTACATGAACGGCTGGCCGATGGAATACTTGTAGGCCCATGCGGCGATGGTGGGGAGCTTGGCAATCAGCCGGAACGCACTGATGCGGCGAACCTCGGGATCGTTGATGTCGAGGCTGTCATGGTAGAACGCCGACAGCGCGCCCACGACGCCGCACAGAACCGCCATGGGATGGGCGTCGCGGCGGAAGCCGTCGTAGAAGCGGCGCAACTGCTCATGCAGCATGGTGTGGCGCATGACGCCGTGCTCGAACTCGTCCCGCTCCGCGGCGGTCGGCAGGTCGCCGTTGAGCAGCAGGTAGGCAACCTCAAGGAAGGTGGACTGCTCCGCCAGCTGGTCGATGGGGTAGCCGCGGTGCAGCAGCACGCCCTCGTCGCCATCGATGTAGGTGATCTTGCTTTCGCACGACGCGGTCATGCCGTAGCCGGGATCGTAGGTGAAAATCCCCAGGTTGCCGTAGAGCTTGCTGACATCGGCCACCGACGGACCGATGGTACCGGGCCGCAGCGGCAGTGAGAACGACTTGTTGGACCCGTCCAGGGTCATGGTGACCGACCCGTTTGCCGTGCTGCTCATGCTGTTATCCCGTTTTGACCGGGCGGAATTCGCCGCCCTGCGATCCTGCGCTGCCGAGTCCACCGCCGGAACTCTGCTTCATGGCAAAATAAGGGCGCAGGTGCCTTGGGCGCAACCTTCGCTGTTGCAGCAATCCTCGGGCCTCGCACGCAGGCTGCGCCCTTAACCGCTTGACTCAGTTCCAAAATGGCTCGGCTTTGCGGAACCGCTTCCAGGACCGGCCGACGCGCGCCCGGGCCGCCGCGACGCCGGCCACGGCGAACCCTTCCATCAGCCCGGCCGCATGGCTGCGCTCCGCCCGGCCTAGATGCGCCATCAGCCCGGCGGCCGTCGCGCCGTCGTTCAGCGCGCCGAGTTCTTCCTGCAAGACCGACAGGCGCTTGACGAAACGGCGTCCTGGCTTCTCGGGGAACAGCGGCAGGAAGAACTCCGCCGCGTAGCGCAGCCGCTTGCAGTCCTTGCGCAGCTCGTGCAGCGCCGGCAGCGGCAGCGCCGCGAGGTCCCGGCCGGCATGGCGCACGCGCTTCACCTGGCGCGCCAGCGCCGCGGCGGCAAAACCTGCCGTGCCCTCGTGCAGCCGCGGATCGGGCGTCGCTTCCCGCTCCCAAGGCCGCAGCACGGACGCGCAGGCCAGGCCGACCTGCAGCTCGCGGAACTCTGCGCCCGCCAGGTGGGCGCGCAGCTCGGCAT
>CALMAB010000709.1 GCA_937858325.1 uncultured Acetobacteraceae bacterium | reverse complement strand
GCCCGGCGCTTGCGCTGCTCCTCGTTTCGGCGGCAGGCGGGGCGGCGCTGCTTGCGGTGCTGACCGGGGCGGTGCTGCGCGCGCCCGGCGCCGTCACGGCCCTGGACGACGCCGCGAGCGCATTCCTTGCGCCCTACCGCGCGCCTTGGCTGCTCACCGCCTTTCTTTGGCTCACCACGCTTGGAACCGGCGCGGCGCTGTTCGGGGTGGCGGTGACTGCGACCGGGTTCTTATGGGCAGCGCGGCGCGGCGTGCTGGTCCTGCCGCTCTGGGTCACGTTCGCCGGGGCGCAGGCGACCGTTTGGACCGGCAAGTACCTGGTCGGGCGCGCCCGACCGGTTTTTCTCGACGGCGTGGCCAGCGCCGCCTCGCCCTCCTTCCCGAGCGCGCACGCGACCGGCTCGGCGGCCGTGATCGGCTTCGTCGCCTACGCGCTGGCCAGTGGCTTTCCAGGGCGCCGCGAGCGCTTCGAGGTCGCGTTCTGGGCCGTCGTCCTGGTGGCGTCCATTGGTTTCAGCCGGGTGTTCCTCGGCGTCCACTTCGCCGCCGACGTTGCGGGCGGCTTCCTGGCCGGCGGCTCCTGGCTGCTGCTTGGCGTGGCGCTCGCCACCGCCCGCGGCGGCGGCACGGACCCCGGCCTGCTCAATCGATGATCTCCGGTGTGGGAACGATGGTGGCCTTCAGGCAGCGCATCTCCCGCGCGGCGCTGATCGCGTCGGCGATGCCCTGCTCGGTGAAGGGGAAGCGCATCTGGAACTCGGCGAACGGGTAGCGGTCCCGCGCGCGGTTCAGCATCAGGATGCCTTGCCAGATGTCGTCGGCGGTGAAGGCCCAGCTTCCCAGCAGGTTGATGTCCTTGGTGCAGATCCGGTGCCAGCTCGTCATCACCGGGCCGGCGTCGGTGAACTGGCCCATCTCGACGTAGGTGCCGCCGTCGCGCAGCATCTCGATGCCCTCGGGGCCGGCGCTCGGGTGGCCGCTGCAGTCCATGACCAGGTCCGCGCCGAAGCCGCCCACGATCTCGCGCACCGCCGCGACGCGCTGCTCGGCCGTTTTGCCCGTGATGTCCACGGTCGCTTCCGCCCCGAAGCGGCGGCACAGCGCGAGGCGCGGGTTCTCCGGGGCGCCGATCACCACTACGCGGCCGGCGCCCATCTCCCGCGCCGCCACGATGGCCAGCACGCCGATGGGGCCGGACCCTTGGATCACCACGGTGTCCCCCGCCTGGAACCCGCCCGCGCCTTGCGCCCGCTTGAACGCCCTCATGCACGAGGTCAGCGGTTCCGCCAGCGTGCCCAGCCAAAGCGGCATGTCGTCCGGCAGGCGGTACACCTTGGTGCCGGGCAGCATCCCGAGGTCCAAATACTCCATCTCGGCCCAGCCGCCCCAAAGGTGCGGCGCCTTGTCGAAGCCGAGATAGCGCCCGTAGTACACGGGGGTCAGGCACTTGTTGGCCGTGTTCGGGTAGTGGCGGCAGTAGTAGCAGGAGCCGCAGGGCATCAGCGGCGGGATCATGACCTTGGCCCCGACTTCCAGCGGGTTGCCCATGTAGTCCTCGGTCAGCTCCGGCCCGATCTCGTCGATCACGCCCGC
>CALMAB010000708.1 GCA_937858325.1 uncultured Acetobacteraceae bacterium | reverse complement strand
GTGCTGGTGGTGAGGGAACGGGGCGTCGGCTCCTGATGGCACCCCGGTTGCATGGCGCATGGCTGGAAACGGCAACGCGCCGTGCAGGCCCGCGGTGGCAAAGGAGTTCCCAATGGCGTCAAGCAGCCATGTCGTGCCGACCCTCGTCATCACCGGAGCGCACCCGAAGCTCTACAACCACGACCTGGCGCCGACTGCGCCCGAAGGCCGGACCTGGGGCGTGTTCAGCCTGTTCGCCATGTGGATGTCCGACGTGCACTCGGTGGGCGGCTACACCTTTGCGGCCAGCCTGTTCTTCCTGGGGCTGACCGGGTGGCAGGTGCTGATCTCCATGCTGGTCGGCATCACCGCCGTTTACTTCCTGATGAACCTGATCGGCCGCCCGTCGCTGCGCTACGGCATCCCCTACCCCGTGGTGGCGCGGATCGCGTTCGGCGTGATGGGCGCGAACCTGGCCGCCGTGGTGCGCGGCATCGTGGGCATCGTCTGGTACGGCGTGCAGACCTACTTCGCGTCCAAGGCGGTGCAGGTCCTGGTCGTGACGCTGCTGCCCTCGGCGGCAGAACTGACCCACAACGACATCCTCGGCCTGTCCACGCTGGCCTGGCTCAGCTTCCTGTTCATGTGGTCCTTCCAGCTCGTGATCTTCCTCAGCGGCATGGAGCGGATCCGGCGCTTCATCGACTTCTGCGGTCCCATCGTTTACGTCGTGATGTTCGCCCTTGCGGCCTGGATGCTGTGGCAGACCGGGTTCTCCAGCCTGTCGCTGCAGCTCAGCCCGCCGGCGGCGAGCACGGGTGCCACCGTGGGGGTGATGGCCAACGCGGCCATGCTGATCGTCGCCTACTTCGCGGCGCTGCTGCTCAACTTCGGCGACTTCGCGCGGTTCGGCAAGGACGAGGCCGCGATGAAGATGGGCAACCTGCTGGGCCTGCCGGTGAACTTCCTGGTGTTCTCGATCATCACCGTCATCGTGACGGCCGGGACGCTCAAGGTGTTCGGGCAGGCGATCATGGACCCGGTGCTGATCGTCGAGCGCATCGGCAACCCGGTGGTCGTCATCCTCGGCTCCGTCACCTTCATCGTGGCGACCATGGGCATCAACATCGTCGCCAACTTCGTCTCGCCTGCCTACGACATCGCCAACCTGTATCCCGAGCGCATAAATTTCAGGCTGGGCGGGCTGATCACGTCCATTCTGTCCGTGCTGGTGTGCCCATGGCTGTTCGTCGCCAGCCCGCAGGCGATCACGCTGTTCGTCAGCATCTTCGGCGCGGTGCTGGGGCCGATGTTCGGCATCATGGTGGCCGACTATTACCTGGTGAAACGCCAGGTGATCCCGGTCGATGACCTTTACACCATGTCGCCGGACGGCGCTTTCCATTACGACGGCGGCTGGAATTCCAAGGCGCTGATCGCCCTGGCCGTGTCCGGCGCGCTGTCAATCGGACTGTCCTTGCTGGGTGCCTACGGGGTGATCCCGAACGTCGGCGATTGGGGCTGGCTGATCGGGTCCGCGACGGGCGCCCTGGTTTACCGGGGCCTTGCCGGGCAAGCCGGCCCGGCCCTGGCGATGCGCGCCGGGGAGTGACGGCCATGCGCGCAGGCCGGCGGCAGGTTCTCGGCGCGGGGGCGCTGGTGGCGGCTTGGGCGCTCACGAGGCGAGGCGCGCTGGCCGCGGGGACGCCGGGGCTGACGACGCACATGCTCGACGTCGCCAACGGCAAGCCGGCCGAGGGCGTGCGGATCGACTTCTCGGCGTTCGACGGGGACGCCTACCGGCTCGTCCGGACGGTGCACACCAACGCGGACGGCCGCAACGCCGAGCCGCTGCTCACGGCCGAGACGATGAAGGTCGGGCAGTACCAGCTCGCGTTCCACATCGCCGAGTACTTCACCAGGCTTGGGACCGTCTTGCCCAACCCGCCGTTCCTCGATGTGGCCGTCATCCAGTTCGGCATCGCCGACGCCACGGCGCACTACCACGTGCCGCTGCTGGCCTCGCCGTGGACCTACACGACGTATCGCGGCAGCTAGGCGCCGGCCCGGCACGCACTGGAACGGAGGGAAGGGATGCGCTTGCACCTGGTGTTGGTTGTTATGGCCGGGCTGATCCTCGGCGGCCCGGCGGTGGCGGCTTCGACCGACCCGGACATGGGCGCGATCAACGGCATGGACCGCGTGGCCTTTGTGCAGAAGTTCGGCGGCATCTTCGAGAAATCGCCCTGGGTCGCCGAGCAGGCCTGGGACCGGGGAAGCCGTTCGCCAGCGTGGAGGACATGCACGCGGCCATGGTGAACGTGGTCAAGTCCGCGCCGCTGCCCAGCCAGCTTGCCCTACTGCAAAGCCACCCCGACCTGGCCGGCAAGGAAGCGCAGGCGGGCGCGATGACCGCGTCCTCCGTGTCGGAGCAGGCCAGCGCCGGGTTGAACGCGCTGTCAAAGGCGGAGATCGCGCAGATTTCGGACTACAATGCTGCCTACAAGAAGAAGTTCGGGTTTCCGTTCATCATCGCGGTGCGGATGCACACGAAGGAGGGCTTTTTCTTCGATTTCAGCCGGCGGCTGCAGAATGATACCCAGACGGAGTATGCGAATGATCTGCAGAATGTTTATGCGATTACATTGCTGCGGCTGAATACGATGTTGGCGCCGAAGTAGGGCGCGCTGTCCTTGCCTCGCCGTCGCCCATGCAGGCTGCTATTGGCAGCACAAGCGATGGGAGAGTCGGTGCATGGCCACACAGCAGCTTTTGGTGCGATTGCCGGAAGAGTTGGCCCGGCGGCTCAAGCATCAGGTGCCGGCATGCGGACGCAGCGCGTTCGTGCAGCGCCTGCTGGAGCAGGCCCTGGCGCCGGACGACGGCGAAGATGACCCGCTCTACCAAGCCGCGCTGGACGTCGAACAGGACGAGCGGCTTGTGACCGAGATGGCGGAATGGGACGGCACGGCGGCGGACGGATTGGGGCAGCCGCCTCCAAGGCTCAACCGGCTCACGCGCCCCAATCGGCGCCCTGCTTGATAGGTTCGCAACAAAGTCGTATGAAGCATTCAGGCTGATGCTGCCTGCCGCTCGCGCCCGAAAGGGATGGTGAAAGCATCTTCAAGCTTTCCGCGTCGCGATCCGTTCTGATTGGTGAACGCGTCAGCAATGCTCGCACTGACGATCTTGTTC
>CALMAB010000707.1 GCA_937858325.1 uncultured Acetobacteraceae bacterium | reverse complement strand
CGCGGAAGGCGTGCAGCCGCGCGGCTTCAACGGCTTCGACCCGGACGCCTTCCGCCCCGGCGCGTCCGAAGCGGCGGCGAGGGCCAGCGTCGCCGCCATGGTGGCGTTCAACCGGCCCAGCGCCAAGACCCATTCCGGCGTCTGGCGCGACCTCGCGATCCGCAAGCGCCGCACCGAGGTGGACGTGCAGATCGCCCCCATCGTGAAGATCGGCGCCCGCCACGGCCTGCCTTGCCCGGCGATCAGCCGCTTGGTCGCGCTGATCCACGAGGTCGAGCAGGGGCGCCGGGCGCTGTCGGACGACAACCTCCTGGAACTGCTGCCGTGAACATCCGCTTTGATGGCCAGGTGGTCGCGGTCAGCGGCGCCGGGCACGGGCTGGGCCGGGCCATCGCCGAACGCTTCGCCGGCCTCGGCGCACGGGTGTTCGGCTGCTCTCCCACCGCGGTAAAAATCCCGGGCGTGGAGATGGCGACCGTGGACCTGACCGACCGCACCGCCGGCGCTGCCTGGATCGCGGCGGTCGAGCAGGCGGCCGGCGCCCCCATCGGCGTGCTGGTCAACAACGCCGGCGGCGTCGCGGGCCAGGTGTTCCAGCCCATCGAGGCCGTCACGGACGCGGCCTGGGACGAGATCGTGGCTGTGAACCTCCATGCCGCCTTCGCGCTCAGCCGCGCGGCGGCGCCGGGCATGAAGCGGGCGGGGCGGGGGCGGATCGTCAACATCTCCTCGGGTGCCGGGCTGCAAGCGTCGCTGACCGGCATCCAGGCTTATGCCAGCGCCAAGCACGCCGTCGTCGGCCTGACCCGGCAGTTGGCGCACGAGCTGGGGCCGTACGGCATCACGGTGAACAGCGTGGCGCCCGGCCTGATCCCCTCCAACCCCGCAAGCGCCGCGCAGTGGGAAGGCTATGGCCCGGCGCGGCAGTCGGCGATGCTGGAGGCGGTCGCCCTGCGCCGGCTGGGCACGCCGCAGGACATCGCCAACGCCGTGCTGTTCTTCGCCAGCCCCTTGGCCGATTTCGTCAACGGCCAGGTCCTGCAGGTGGACGGCGGCAGGTAGCCCTCAGCGCAGCCGCTCGAACGCCGTTTCCCGGAAGAACAGGATCGTCGCCCCGGACACCAGGGCGGCGGCGACCAGGTAGAAGGTGGGCGCAATCGGCGTCCCCGTCTGCTGGATCAGCCAGGTCGCGATGAACGGCGCGAAGCCGCCGAAGATGGCGACGGCCAGGGCATAGGAGACCGACATCAGCGTGGTGCGCGCCCGCGTGGGGAACAGTTCCGCCAAGGCCGCCGGGCCGGCGCCGGAGAAGGTGGCGATCACCAGGTCGAAGCCGATCTGCACCAGCGCCACGCCCCAAACCGACAGCCCCGACAGGATCAGCCGGAACCCGGGATAGGCCAGCACGGCAAAGGCGGCGCAGCAGAACAGCAGCATCGGCCTGCGCCCGATCCGGTCCGACAGCGCCCCCATCAGCGGGATCGCCGCCATCAGCGCGAGCAGGCCCGCGGTGTTGGCCCACAGCGACTGCGTGGCCGACAGCCCCGCGTACTTCTGCGTGAAGGTTGGGAAGTAGGTCAGCATCACGTAGTAGCAGACCGTCCACAGCACGGTGAAGCCGAACGCCTTGAGCATCAGGGCGAACGGCGTGCCGAGGTCCGGCAGCGCCACCCGCTCCCCGGCCTGCTCTGCCCGGAAGCGCGGGGTCTCCTCGATGCCGCGCCGCAGCCACAGCCCCACCGGCAGCAGCACCGCGCCCAGCAGGAACGGCAGCCGCCAGGCCCAGGCGTCGATGGCGGCGGGAGAAAACACGCTGTTCAGCAGCGCCGCCGCGGCCGAACTCATCAGCACGCCGCCCACGACGGACGCCTGGCTGTAGCTGCCGTAATAGCCGCGCCGCCCGTCCGGCGCCCATTCCACGATGAAGGAGGTGGCGTTGCCCCATTCGCCCCCAGCCGACAAGCCCTGCAGCACCCGGCACAGCACCAGGAGCGCCGGCGCCAGCACGCCGATGCTGCCGTAATCCGGGATCAGGCCGATCCCCGCGGTGCCCACCGCCATCAGCAGGATCGTCAGCACCAGCGCCGACTTGCGCCCGCGCACGTCGCCCAGCCGCCCCAGCACGACGCCGCCCAAGGGCCGCGCCAGGAACCCCACGCCGAACGCGGCAAAGGTGGCGAGCAGGGACGCGACCTCGTCCGTGCCGGGGAAGAACTTGCGGGCGATCACCCCGGCCAGGAAGCCGTACACGCCGAAGTCGTAGTACTCCAGCACGTTGCCGATCCCCGCCGCAGTGATCGCCCGGCGGGGCGAGGCCATGGCACCGCCCTCGACGCCGATTGCCGCTTCGCCCATGCTGGCCCCCTTCGCCGTTCCGCAAGTTTAGGAACGGCGTTTCATGCCGCACAAGCTCCGCGCGGGCTGCGGCGGGACGGAGGACGGCCCATGAGCAATCCAAAGCACCCCGACGGCGAACCCTGGCAATGGACCGAGGACACCTGGCGCCGCATCGTCGGCCGCGCCCGCGCCGGGCGCAGCCTGGCGCCCAAGGCCTGGCCCGGCGGGGCGCGCTGCGCCGTCGCCATCTCCTTTGACGCGGACCACGACACCATCCCGCTGCGCGACGGCGACGAAAGCCCGATGCGGATCAGCCAGGGCCAGTACGGCAACCGCCAGGCCATGCCCCGCATCCTCCGCCTGCTCGCCCGCGAAGCGATCCCGGCCAGCTTCTTCTACCCCGCAGTGTCCGCTTTGCTATACCCGGACGAGGTGCGCGGCGTGGCGGCGGAGGGGCACGAGATCGGCATCCACTCCTGGATCCACGAGGCCAACACGACCTTGCCGCCGGGCGTCGAGCGGGACCTCACCTTCCGCGCCGCCGACACGCTGGAACGGATCGCGGGCCAGCGCCCAGTAGGCATGAGGACGGCGAGCTGGGATTTCTCGGTCGATACCATGGCCATCATCCGCGAGCTGGGCCTGCTGTACGACAGCTCGCTGATGGCCGACGACGACCCGTACGAGCTGGTGGCGGACGGCGAGCCGACCGGGGTGGTGGAGCTGCCGCCCGAGTGGATCAGGGACGACGCCGTTTACTACAACTTCGTCCGGTTCAGCGCGCTCCGCCCCTACACGCCGCCGTCCTCCGTGCTGGAAATCTTCACCGCCGAGTTCGACGCCGCCTGGGAGGAGGGTGGACTGTTCCTGCTGACGCTCCATCCGCACGTGTCCGGCCACCGCTCGCGTCTGCCGGTGCTGGAAAAGCTGATCGCCCATGCCAAGGCGCGCGGCGGGTGCTGGTTCGCGACCCACGCCGACATCGCGCGTTGGTGCAAGGAGCACGCCTGACGGCGTGAGCAGAAGGAGGGCAGCGATGCACATGAACAAGCTCGGCCGGACCGGCCTTTTTGTTTCGGAACTCTGCCTGGGCACCATGACCTTCGGCGGCAGTGGCGAGGTTTGGAGCAAGATCGGCACCCTCGGCCAAGCCGATGCGGAGCGCCTGGTCGGCCGCGCGATGGACGCCGGCATCAACTTCATCGACACCGCCGACGTGTACTCGGACGGCCTGTCGGAGCAGATCACCGGCCAGGCCCTGCGCAACCTCCAAGTGCCGCGCGAAAACGTGGTGGTCGCCACCAAGTGCTACGGCGTGACCGGCCCCGGCCCGAACTCCCGCGGCGCGTCGCGCCTGCACGTCCTCGACGCCTGCAAGGCCAGCCTCAAGCGTTTGCAGCTCGACCACATCGACCTTTACCAAATCCACGGCTTCGACCCGGCGACCCCCATCGAGGAAACCCTGGGCGCGCTCGACACCCTCGTGAAGCACGGCCACGTCCGCTACGTCGGCGTGTCTAACTGGGCGGCGTGGCAGGTGATGAAGGCGCTGGGCATCGCCGAGCGCCAAGGCCTCGCGCGTGTCGAAAGCCTGCAAGCCTATTACACGCTCGCCGGGCGCGATCTAGAACGCGAGATCGTGCCCATGCTGCGCAGCGAGACGGTCGGCCTGATGGTCTGGAGTCCGTTGGCCGGCGGTCTGCTCAGCGGCAAGTACGGGCGGGACGGGGAGGCCGCCGATGGCCGCCGCGCCGCCTTCGATTTCCCGCCGGTGGACCGCGCCCGCGCCTTCCACTGCATCGACGCCATGCGGCCCCTGGCGGAGCGGCGGGGGGTGTCCGTTGCGCAGATCGCCCTGGCCTGGCTGCTGCACCAGAAGGCTGTCAGCAGCGTCATCATCGGCGCCCGGCGGGTGGACCAGCTTGAGGACAACATCGCTGCTTCCGATGTCGAGCTCACCGGGGAGGAACTCGACGTCCTCCATGGGGTCAGCGCGTTGCCTCCCGAGTATCCCGGCTGGATGTTCGAGCGGCAGTCCGCCCGCGCGGCGCAGTTGGCCGAGGCCGGGCGCAAGACCCTGCGCTAAGGCCCCCAGCTACGGCCCGATGAGCTGGCCGCCGTCCACTGCGATGCTTTGCCCGGTGATCCAGCTTGCCGCCGGGGACGCGAGGAACAGCACGACGCTGGCGATCTCCTCCGGCCGGCCCAGGCGGCCGAACGGGATTTGCGCCAGGGTACTGTTATAAAGCGCCGGGTCCTCGGCGCGCCGCCGCTCCCAGGTGCCGCCGGGGAACTCGACCGAGCCGGGGGCGACGCAGTTCACCCGGATGCCGCGGCGCCCCAGCATCTTGGCCTGGCTCGCGGTGTAGTGCATCACCGCCGCCTTGGCCGCGCCGTATGGGGCGGAGCGCGCCGACGCGCGCAGGGCCGAGATGGAGGATATGTTGACGATGCTCGACCCGGCGCCCAGCAGCGGCACCGCCGCGCGGCTCCCGCGCACCACCGCCATCACGTCCACCGCCAGCGACGCTTCCCAGCCGTCCTCGTCGTCGGATTGCCCAAAGCCGGACGCGTTGTTCACCAGCACGTCCAGGCCGCCCAGCGCCAGCGCCGCCGCGGGCACGTAGCGCCCCACCGCGTCGGCGTCGGCCAGATCGACGGAGGCGCCGTGGGCCGTGACGCCCAGGGCCTCGATCTCCTGCCGCGTGGCCACGAGCTGCCCCTCCGTGCGGGCGCAGATCGAGACCGCGGCGCCGGCGGCGGCGAAGCCGAGCGCGATGGACCGCCCGATGCCGCGGCTGCCGCCGGCGACGATCACGCGCTTGCCGGCGAACTCCCCGCTCATACCGCCCGCCAGCCGGGCTGGGACGGGTCGGACAGGGCGTAGCCCACCGGCCCCATGCCGCAGATGGCGATCACCGCCGGCTCGTTGTGCCCGCGGATCACGCCGTCGTAGTGCGGCGTGCCCGCGACCCGGCGCACGAAGCTGCCCGCCGCCACCGGCACGCAGGCGGCGGGGTCGAAGTCCGCGCCGCTGTTGCACCACCAGGTGCCTGACACCACGATGCAGAACCGGTCGGTGACGTAGGTGTGCGGTGCGCTCATGTAGCCGGGCCACCAGCGCACCAGCACGTAGTACAGGCCCGGCTTGGCCGTGTCCCCGGTCAGCAGGCACATATCGACGCTGCGTTCGGGGTAGCCGGGGCTGGGCTTCCAGGCGTGCTCCGCCGGCGGGCGGATGATGGTTTGCGCCGGGTCGAGCGGACTTGCCTCGGCGGCCCGCGTCAGCGCCACCGGCAGCGCGGCGAGCAGCGGCGCCAGCAGCAGGTCGCGGCGGCCTTCTTGGATCGGCTCCATCATGGGGCCGCCACTGGCTGCAATGGTTTGGAGCCGTCCGGCGTCGGCTCGTTCCCGGCGGCCAGCAGCATCGCGACGGTGACATAGGTGCCGGACACCGTGACGAGATCCACGACCTGCTGGTCGCTGAGGTGTTTACGCGCTTCCGCCAAGACCTGGTCCGACAGCGCGTGCCGGGTCGAAAGCTCCATGCACAGGTCGTAGACCGCCGCCTCGTCCGGCTGCATGGCGGCGGGCCGGCGCCCGGCCTGCAGGTCCGCCGCGACCGCCTCCGACAGGCCCGCCTTGATGGCCAGGGGGTAGTGCGCCTTCCACTCCACCTGCGACGTCCACAGACGCGACTGGATCAGGATCGCGAACTCGTTGAGCCGGCGCGGGACGGAGGTGTTGAAACGCAGGTAGTCCAGCAGCGCCACCATCCGCTGCGCCATCACCGGGCTGCGCAGCAAAACGTTGTAGGGTCCCTGGATGCCGAGGCTGGACACCTTCAGCACCTCGTCCGCGACGCGGCGCTGCTCGGGGTCGAGCTGCTCGACAGAGAGCTGCGGAAACCGCTTCTCCTCCGCGGACCGCGTGCTGGCCATGGGCAGCAGCAGCACGCCGCACAGGCTCGCCATCGCCAACAGGTGGTGCCGCATCGTTTCAACTCCCCCACGCTGCGTCGGCCGGGTTGCTCCCGGCGCGCCGCGGCAGCCTAGCGGCGTCCCGCGTCGCCCGGCAAGCCGTGGCACGGTGCTTGCTGCGCCCGTGTCGGGCGAGGCCGACATGGGGAGGGGATCAATCGATGTGCCAAGGCGACGACGCGAACTGTCCCGAGTTCGAAGCGCACCGCGCCGCGCTGCGGAACGACCTGAGCGCCGAGCGCCGCGCCTTTTTGCGCAGCGGCTTCGTCGCGACTGGGGGCGCGGCTGCGGTCCTGGCCGGCGGCGCGTCCTTGGTCACGCCCGCTTTGGCGCAAAGCAGCGCCGCGCGGCAGCCGGGCGAGCCCTCCTACCACTACCTTCCGGTCAACGCGGACACCGTGCACTGGGGCTACTTCAGCCGCGATCTCAAGCCGCGCCTGGAAATCGCGTCGGGCGACTTCGTGACGGTCGAGACGCTGACCCACCAGGCGAGCGACGACGCCGAGCGCATGATCCGCGGCGACCCGGGCGCGGAAAGCGTCTATGCCTGGACGCGCGACAACAAGGC
>CALMAB010000706.1 GCA_937858325.1 uncultured Acetobacteraceae bacterium | reverse complement strand
CCGCTCGCTCACCCCAAGGCTCGCCCGGAGATGCGCGACCTCAGCCGCAAACGCTACGCGTTTCGGCGACCTCGCGCTTGGCGGCGGGCGTCACCATTTTTTCCAAGCAGGTCCTTCAGCCCTGCGTTGTCGAGCATGGCCTCGGCCAGCAGCCGCTTCAGCTTAGCGTTCCCGCCGAAACGCGAAGCGTTTGCGGCTGACCTCCTCAAGCCCGCGCAGCCGTTTGGCCTCGGACAGCTCCAGCCCGCCATACTTCGACTTCCAGGCGTAGAACGTCGCACTCGACATGCCGTGCTTGCGGCACAGGTCCGCCACCACCATGCCCGCATCAGCTTCCTTCAGGATGCCGATGATCTGCTCGTCCGTGAACCGCTTATGCTTTCATCCCGCCCGCCCCGCTATGGGCCGGACTCTAGCTCCAGGTGGAGGAAGATACGGGGGTTAGGTCAACTCAAACAGGTTCTGAGCCGACGCAGCCCGTTCAGGATCTGGACATGCGTATGCTTGCTGAACGTTTGAAATCCGCACACCCGTGCGGTCCTGTCGTCGCGTGCGCTGCTGTCGCTGTGTTAAAGCACAACTAATTTCGGCCACCTCTCTGGCACGTGTCTTGCCATGTGCCGATCACCACTGAGAGCCGAGAAACCGCATGTCAAACGCGCTGCACGAAGGGCAAACATCCGCGGTTCGAATGACCGTCGGCGAAGCCATGACGGCCGCCCGGTTCGCCAAGGACGCCGGAGAGGCTTATCCGAGCGTTCTGGCCACCCCGGTGCTGGTGGCCGAGATGGAGCGGGCCTGCGCTGGCCTGATGGCCTTGGTCCTCAAGCCGGGCCAGCTCTCGGTGGGCGCGAAGATCGACGTGTCGCACCAAGCGCCCACGCCCGTCGGCGCGCAGGTCACCACGCATGCGAAGTTCCTCAACCAGGCGGGACCGCTGTTTTGGTTCGAGGTTTGGGCGGAGGATCCAGGCGGCACCATCGGCCGGGGCAAACATGCCCGGGCTATCGTCGAACGCGATGGCATTGAGCGCCGGGCCGCCGAACGCGCCGCCTCCGGTTCAGGGACGCGCTGACATGCCGCACGACAGGATGCTGCATCCCGAGTTCGAGACGCTGCTCGATCGCGCCGTGCGCGACCAGCAGGAGCAGGCGTGGAGGCGTCAATGGGACTACGTCCGCGAGGCTTCGGCATTCTACGCGCATAAGCTGGGTCGCCTGAGAGACGCCTCGCCCAGCCTGGACCGACTGCAGGACCTTCCGCTCACCGACAAGGAGGAGTTGCGGGCCAGCCAGGAGCAGAGCTACCCGTTCGGAACCTACGGTGCCTGCCCGGAGGAGATGATCGTGCGGCTGCATCGCACGTCGGGGACGACGGGGCGGGCGCTGAACCTGGCGAACTCGAAGCGCGACGCCGACCGGATCGCCGCAATCGGTGCCCGCGCCATGGTCGCCTGCGGCCTGCGCCCGTCGGACCGCGTGGTCCACTGCCTGAACTATTGCATGTGGACCGGCGGCGTGACCGACCACATGACCCTGGAAGCCGTGGGCGCCACGGTCGTCCCTTACGGCGTGGGCAACACCGCCCAACTGCTCGAAACAATCGCCGAGCTGGGCATCACGGCCATCTCCTGCACGCCGTCCTACCCAGCGCTGCTCGAACGCTCGCTGCGGGGGCACGGGCGCCACCCGCGGGAGCTGGGCTTGCGCCTCGGGCTGTTCGGCGGCGAGGCTGGGCTGGACACCCCGGCGTTCCGCGAGACCATGGAGGCCGCCTGGGGCTTCGGCGTGCGCAATGCCAATTACGGGCTGAGCGAGGTGCTGAGCACGATCGGCAGCCAATGCGAACGCACCACCGACCTGCATTTCCATGGCGGCGACTACCTGTTCGCCGAGGTGCTCGACCCGTCGGGGCAACGCCTGCCGATTTACGAGGGCACGGTCGGGGAGCTGGTCTGCACGCACATCGACAAAGAGTGCCAGCCGCTCCTGCGCTACCGGACGCGCGACGTCGTCACCGTCACCGGCACCGGCCCTTGCGCCTGCGGGCGGACCGCGTGGCGCTTTCGCGTCACGGGGCGCACGGACGACATGTTCAACGTCCGCGGCATCAACATCTTCCCAAGCGCGATCCGCGAAGGGGTCGAAGCCCATCCAGGCTTCTGCTCCGGCCAGTTCAGGATCGTGCTGCGAGGGCCAGGCCCTTACGATCGCGTGGAGGTGCGGGCTGAAGCGGCGGAGACGCTCGCGCCTGACCGGTGGAGCGAGGCGGCCGACGCGGTGGCGGAGCTGATCCGCAAACGGATCGGTGCCACCGCGGTCGTCAGCCTGGTCCCGTTCGACAGCCTGCCGCGCACTGCCGGCAAGACCGCGTGGATCGAGCGGGTGGCGCAATGAGCTTCGTGGCCTTCGAGCGGAAAGACGCCGTGGGCGTCGTAACGCTGAACCGGCCCGAGCGTATGAACGCCATCAGCGGCGACATGACGCGCGACCTGAGACTCGCCCTGGACCAGGCCCATGCCGACCCGCAGGTCGCGGTCATCGTGCTGACGGGCGCCGGGCGGGCATTCTGCGCCGGAGACGACCTCAAGGAGTTCGGTCAGCAGACGCGCGACGACGACTCGGTGTCCCGGCATGTCGAGGCCATTCAGGACATGACGCGCAGCCTGATGCTGGGTGACAAGGTCGTCGTGGGCGCGATCCACGGTTTCGCGGTCGGCGGCGGGTTCGAGTGGCTGCTCAACTGCGATCTCGTCGTCGCCGCGGATGATCTTGTCGCCTTTTTCCCGGAGATGGATTGGGGGCAGTTCGTCACGGGCGGCGTGACGCACCTCCTGCCACTCGCCGTCGGTTACCAGCAGGCCATGGAGCTGTTCCTCTTGGGGGAGCGGCAAGCCTCCGCCGACCTGCTCCGGCTCGGCTTGGTCAACCGGGTGGTGTCCCGGGAGGAGGTGCTGCCCGCGGCCATGCGGCTCGCCCAGACTGTCTCCGGCAAGTCTGCGTCGTCCGTGGGCGCGCTGAAGCGCCTGGTCAATCGACGCCTCAGCAATTCGCTCGAAGTCGCGCTTGACTTGGAAAGCCAGGAGACGGTCCTCGCGTTCAAGCGACCCGACGCCGCCGAGCGCGTGAAACGCTTCGCAACGCGCAAGGAGAGATGAGGGAATGACCATCGCGTCGCCCAAGGCGATCACCTTCGATTACTTCGGAACGCTCGTGGACGTTGACCGTGGCGGCATCGCCGGCATGGGCACCGTCCTGCAACGGCTCGGCCGAACCGACGCCGACGCGCCGGCGCTTTACGCCGACTGGGACCAGCGCGCGGTCCAGACCTACCGCGGCGGCGCATACCGCCGATACCGCGAGGTTTCCGCCCATGCCCTTCGGGCCTGCCTCGACGCGGCGGGCCTGGCCCCCGATTTGGCGCAAACGGACGAGTTGGTCGAGATGCTGCTGGCCGGCCTGGTCGAGCGGTCACCGCCCCACCCCGAGGTGCCGGACCTGATCGTGCGCCTCGCGGCGCGCTACCCGCTGATGCCGATCACCAACATGGACAGTGACCTGTTCGCGCGCAGCCAACTGACGGCGCACTTTCCGCAGGTCACGACCGCCGAGATGGCGCAAGCCTACAAGCCGTCGGAACGCATCTTTCGCCTTGCGCTCGACCGGCTCGGCCTCCATGCGGCCGACGTCCTCCACGTGTCGCTGGCCGCCTGGGCGGACATCGACGGCGCGAAACCGCTCGGCATGCGGGTGGCATGGATCAATCGCGGCGCGGACCGGCTCAGTCCCTGGCAGCCCCGCCCCGACTACGAGTTCCCCGATCTGACTGGGCTGGCGTCGATCGTCGCATTGTAGGCCAGTCGACGGCGTCGCCCAGCCGCGGCGGCGGCCGGGGCCGATGTTCCTTCCGCCGCAACTTGGGAGCCTAAGCATGCCAGACTGGAACAGACTAGCAAAGGCGTTGGCAGTCGCGGCCATCCTCGTCGCCCCGTCGATGGCAAGTGCCGAGGTTCGCCTCGGCCTCGCCGGGCCGCAGACGGGCCAGTACGCCTCGTTCTTCGAGCAGATGAAGCGGGGGGCAGAGATGGCCGTCGCCGACCTCAATCAGGCGGGCGGCATCCGCGGCGAGAAGGTGGTGCTCGACATCGGCGACGACGCCTGCGACCCGCGCCAAGCGGTGTCGGTCGCAAATCAGATGGTGCAGCGCAAGGTCCTGGCCGTTGTCGGCCACTTCTGCTCCAGTTCGTCCATCCCGGCGTCCGGGGTGTACGGCACGTCCGACGTCCTGATGATTACGCCGGCCTCCACCAACCCGACGCTCACCGAGCGCGGCCTTTCGACGGTGTTCCGCGTGTGCGGCCGGGACGACCAGCAGGCCTCCGTCATCGCCCAGGAGATCCTGGACCGCAAGCTCGGCACGAGCGTCGCGTTCGTCGATGACAAATCGACCTACGGCAAGGGCCTGGCGGACGGGGTGCGGACCCTGCTGAACCAGGCGGGAGTGCGTGAGAAACTGACGGCCTCCGTCGCGCAGGGTGACAAGGACTTCTCCGCCCTGGTCACCCGGCTGAAGAGCGCAGGAGTCGATCTGGTGTTCTTCGGCGGGTACCACGTCGAGGCGGGATTGCTGGTCCGCCAAGCGCGTGAGCAGGGACTGCAAGCCAAGTTCGTGGGCGGCGACGGGCTTGCCAACAAGGACTTGATCTCCATAGCGGGTCCGGCCAGCGAGGGCGTGCTGTTCTCCTTCTATCCAGACCCACGGAAGAACCCGGGGTCCGCAAGCCTGGTGGAACGGTTCCGTGCGGCGCAGTACGAGCCGGAAGGGTTCACGCTCTACACCTATGCCGCGATCCAGGCCGTGGCCGAGGCGGCGAAGCGGGTCAAGACAAGCGACGGGGCGAGCCTGGCTACGGCACTCCGCGCCGAGCCGGTCACGACGGTGCTGGGA
>CALMAB010000705.1 GCA_937858325.1 uncultured Acetobacteraceae bacterium | reverse complement strand
ACTGCTCGCCTACGGGCCGTTGTCCGTGCGCTACGGGCGCCGGCGGCTGCTGGTCGCGGGGCTTGCGCTCTACACCGTGGCCGGGCTGGCCGCCGCCGTTGCGCCGGGGATCCGCACGCTGCTCACGACCCGGCTGGTGCAGGCCCTGGGCGGATGCGCCGGGCTGGCGCTGGGCCGCGCCATGGTGCGCGACACGGCGGCGCCCCAGGATGCGGCGCAGCGGCTCGCGCTGCTGAACCTGATGGTGACGCTGGGACCCGGCCTCGCGCCGCTGATCGGGGGCGCGCTGTCCGAAACGTACGGGTGGCGCTCCATCTTCGTCGCGCTGTGCGCGCTGGGGGCCGCCAACATCTGGCTGACGCTGCGGCGGCTGCCGGAAACAGGGCGGCGCCGGGCGGGCGTCAGCGCGGCGTCGTTGGCGCTGGAGTATGGGCGGCTGCTGCGTTCGCCGGCGTTCCTGGGCTACGCGGTCGGGGGCGGCTGCTCCACCACCGCCATGTACGCGTTCTTCGCGGTCGCGCCTTTCGTGTTCGTGGACGAGCTGCACCGGTCGCCGCACGAGGTCGGGGTTTACCTGGCGCTGCTGGTCGCAGGCGTCTCGCTGGGCAGCGTCTTGGCCAGCCGGCTGGTCGCCCGCTTCCCCATCGAGCGGCTGCTCGCCTGGGCCAGCGGTGCCGCCGTGCTCGCGGCGTTCGCCTTTCTGGGCATCGTGCTGGGCGGCGCGCTCAGCGTGCCGCTGATCCTCGGGCCGATGTTCGTGTTCACGGTGGGCGTCGGCGTGGCAAGCCCCATGGCCTTGACCAAGGCGGTGGGCGTGAACCCCAAGGTGATCGGCTCGGCGGCGGGCCTGTACGGGTCCGCCCAGATGGCGGTGGGCGCGCTGTGCACCACGCTGGCCGGGCTGGGACCCGACCCGGCGCTCGCGGCGGCGTCCGTCCTGGCGGCGGCGGGCGTGATCGGGCAGGCCGCGTTCTGGACGGCCGCGCGGGCAGAGGCCGACGCGCGCAAGGCATCCCGGGGCCGGGGAAGCGTGTGAACGGCAGGAACTTCTCGCCAGCCACGGCCTTTGCAGCTACGCAGGCCGCCTGTTCGCGCCTGCACCACCGTGAGGACCATCCATGGCGTCATTGACCATCACCAGCACGCGCGGCGACACCAGAACCGTGGAGGGCGCCGCCGGGCTGTCGGTCATGGAGATCATCCGCAAGGCCGGCTTCGACGACCTGCCGGACAGCTCGGACGAGCGCACGGCCACCTCGCGCCTGTCCTGCCAGATCCCGTTCGGCCCGGCCCTGGACGGGCTGCGCGTGACGATCGCCGAAGAGGGCTGACCCGCTTGCGCGGCGCGGCGCGCTTCGACGTGCTGATCGTGGGCGCAGGCCATGCCGGCGCCCACCTCGCGATGGCGCGCGCGAGCAGGTCCGCAAAAGCATAGGATGGGGAACGTGCTCATGCCGCAGCTCACGCAAACGCCGGTCTATGAAGCCGACCTGTTCTCGCCAGCGGCGCTCCGCGAGCCGTTCGGCCATTACCGGGCCATGCGCGACCTCGGGCCGGTCGTCCGCTTGCGTGATCCCGACGTTTATGCCCTGTCTCGGTTCGACGACGTGCGTGACGCGCTGCAAGCGCCCGATGCCCTGTCCAACGCAGGCGGCGTCGGGTTCAGCGACGAATTCAACCAGCCCGGCGGGCCGAACCTGATCCAGTCCGATGGCGATCGGCACCGGCGGATGCGTTCGGAGGTCATTCGCCCGCTGCTGCCGGCGCAGCTCAAGCAGCACCGTCCATTCCTGAAAAGCCTGATCGCGGAACGCATCAAGTCGCTGGTGGGCCGCGGGCCGTTCGACGCCATTGCCGAAGTCGCCCGATTCCTGCCCACGGCAGCCATCAGCGCGCTGGTCGGCCTGCCGGAGGAGGGGCGCGCATCCATGCTGGATTGGGCCGCAGCGACCTTCAACGCCGTGGGACCCCGGCGCGAAGGGTCGGAGCGCGACTTCGAGGTGCTGGCGGGATGGCGCACGTACTTGGCCAACCTGCAATGGGAAAGCATCCGCGAAGGCAGTTGGGCGCGCACCTTGCAGGGCACCATCGCCGCGGGAAGGCTGAGCGAGGCGGAGGCGCGCGGGGCGATCAGCGCCTATGTCCTGCCCAGCCTCGACACGACGATCCTGGCCAAGGGCCATCTGCTGCACGGCCTGGCGCGGCACCCAGGCCAGTGGCGGATGCTGCGGGACGACCCCTCGCTGCTGCCGGGCGCGGTGATCGAGAGCGTGCGCCACAGCTCCGTCATCCGCTGGTTCTCGCGGCTGGCCAGGACGGACTACCAAGTGGAGGATGAGGTCATCCCCGCAGGGTCGCGCCTCATGCTGATCTACGCTTCCGCGAACCGCGACGAGCGGCGCTTCGAGGACCCCGACCGCTTCGACATCACGCGCGATGCACGGGCGCAGCTTGCCTGGGGCAGCGGGCCGCACCTGTGCGGCGGGATGCACCTTGCGAAAATGGAGATGGAAGTCATGCTCGAAGCCCTTGTGGAGCACTGCGAGGTTCTGGAGGCTGGCGAGCCGGAGCTTCTCACCAACCGCGGCCTTTACGGCTTCGCAAGCCTGCCGTTCGAGCTTCGGTAAGCTGAAGGCCCGATCACAAGGCGCGGCACTCCGGCCAGCGCCCCGCATCATCGCGAGGACCATCCATGGCGTCATTGACCATCACCAGCACGCGCGGCGACACCAGGACCGTGGAGGGCGCCGCCGGGCTGTCGGTCATGGAGATCATCCGCAAGGCCGGCTTCGACGACCTGCAGGCGCTGTGCGGCGGCAGCTGCGCCTGCGCGACCTGCCACGTCCACGTCCACCCCGACGACTTCGCGCGGGTCGGCCCGCCGAACGAGGACGAGGACGACCTGCTGGACAGCTCCAACGAGCGCACGCCCACCTCGCGCTTGTCCTGCCAAATCCCGTTCGGCCCGGCCTTGGACGGGCTGCGCGTGACGGTGGCCAAGGAAGGCTGACCCGCTTGCCCGGCCTGCCCGGGGCGACGACGCGCTTCGATGTGCTGATCGTCGGCGCGGGCCATGCCGGCGCCCACCTCGCGATGTCGCTGCGCCAACTGGGGTTCGCCGGCACGGTCGCCCTGCTCGGCGACGAGCCGGATTGGCCCTATGAGCGCCCGCCGCTATCCAAGGACTACCTGGCCGGCGCCAAGCCGTTCGAGGCCCTGCTGCTGAAAGAGCCGGAGTACTGGGCGTCCAAGGACATCGCCACCCTGCGCGGCCGGCGCGTTGTCAGCGTCGATCCTGCCGCGCGGGAGGTGCGGACCAGCGACGGCGCGGCGCTCGGCTACGGCGTGCTGGCATGGTGCGCGGGCGGGACGCCGCGGCGCTTGCCCTGCGCCGGCGCCCACCTGGCGGGCGTCCACACCGTCCGCACACGCGCCGACGTGGACCTCATGCGGAAGGAGCTGGCAACGGCGACCAGGGTGGCGGTGGTCGGCGGCGGCTACATCGGCCTGGAAGCCGCGGCCGTGCTGACGGAGATGGGCAAGGCGGTCACGGTGATCGAGATGCAGGACCGCGTGCTGGCCCGCGTCGCGGGGGAGCCGGTGTCGCGCTTCTTTGAAGCCGAGCACCGCGCCCGCGGCGTCCAGATGATGCTCGACACGGCTGTCAGCCGCATCGAGGAGCACAACGGCCGGGCCAGCGGCGTCCGGCTCGGCGACGGCACGATTTTGCCGGCCGACATGGTGGTGGCCGGCATCGGCATCGTGCCCGCGGTGCAGCCGCTGCTCGACGCCGGCGCCGCGGGCGGAAACGGGGTGGAGGTGGACGCCTGCTGCCGCACCAGCCTGCCGGACATCTATGCCGTCGGCGACTGCGCGGCGCACCGGAACCGGTTCGCGGACGGCGGCAGCATCCGGCTTGAGTCGGTGCAGAACGCGGTGGACCAGGCGCTCACCGCCGCCCGGGCGATCACCGGCGCGCCCGCGCCCTATGACGTGGTGCCCTGGTTCTGGTCCAACCAGTACGACCTGCGGCTGCAAACGGTCGGCCTGTCCACCGGCCACGACGCCCTCGTGGTCCGGGGCGAGCCGGCGGCGCGCAGCTTCTCGGTGATCTACCTGCGCCGCTCCGCCGTGGTCGCGCTGGACTGCGTGAACGCCACGCGCGACTACGTGCAGGGCAAGGCGCTGGTCGCCGGCGCCCTGGTCCTGGACCCGGCGCAGTTGGCGGACACGGCGCAGCCCTTGAAGGCGCTGGCGGCGGCGGCAGCGGGCCGGGCCTGACAGGAGGACCCGGCGGCGAGGATCAATAAACGGGCGCCGCTTCCAGCATGGCCCGCACGCGCGTGGACAGGGCGTCCAGCGCGAAGGGCTTGCCGATCATCTCCATGCCCGGCGCAAGCTGGCCGTCCAGCACGCCATCCGCGTAGCCCGTGATGAACAGCACCGGCAAGCCCGGCCTGCGCTCGCGCGCGGCTTCGGCCATCTGCCGGCCGTTCATCCCGCCGGGCAGGCCGACATCGGTCACCAGCAGGTCCACGCGCGCGCCGCGGCGAAGCAGGCGCAAGGCCGCAGCCCCGTCGGCCACGTCCAGCACCGTGTAGCCGAACTCGCGAAGGTGCTCGGCCGCCACGGCGCGCACGCCGTCCTGGTCCTCCACCAGCAGCACGGTCTCGCCCGCGCCGGCCTGCTGCGGGCCGGCGATGCCGTGCTGCTTGAAGGTCCGCTCGGCGCCGGCAAGAGCGCCCTGGCCCGCGCGCTGCTCCGCGCCCTTTTGTCCGACCCGGCGCTTGAGGTGCCAAGCCCGAGCTACACGCTGG
>CALMAB010000704.1 GCA_937858325.1 uncultured Acetobacteraceae bacterium | reverse complement strand
CGCGGGCCATGATCGTGGGCAGCCTGACGTTCACCGCCGGGGCGCCGTCGGCCGACCCCGGCAACCTGCCGCGCAACAGCCTGGTCGCCATGGCGGGCGACGGCGCCATCGCGGGCATCTACGACAAATGGCACCTCGTCCCGTTCGGCGAGTATGCCCCGTCCTGGGTGCCGCTCGCGATCCAGGTGGTGCCCGGCCAGTTCGCCTTTGGCCGCGGCCCGGCGACGCTGCACGTGCCGGGCGTGCCGCCGTTCGGCGCGATGATCTGCTACGAGGCCATTTTTCCGGCGCAGGTCGTCGATCAATCGAACCGGCCGGACTGGCTGGTGAACATCACCAACGACGCCTGGTTCGGAAACTCGACCGGGCCGCGGCAGCACCTCGCGGCGGCGCGGATGCGCGCGGTCGAGGAAGGGCTGCCGTTGATGCGCGCGGCAAACACCGGGATTTCGGTTGGGTTCGACAGCCGAGGCCGGGAGCTGGGCCGGCTGCCCATGGCGGTAGCGGGCAGCTTGACGCTGCCGTTGCCCGGCCAGCGTCCGCCGACCCTGTTCTCACGCTGGGGCCTGGTGCTTCCTGGACTGCTGTCATTGGCAGGCGCGGGAGCCGCTGTCGGATGGACACGCCGGCACGGCCGTTCTTCGACTAGAATCTGAGGGAGGTCTCAATTTGGCGGCGGATGAGGGGATCGTTTCAGAGCATTGACAATTAGCGGTTGCATTGCTAATTCTTAAACTAGGAAATCACGTATAACACCGTCGTTGGAGACGAGTATGGGACCGGATGCCTTCATGGGGAGCAGCGACAAGGAAAGCCGCCCAAGTCCCATCGACGTCCACGTCGGCGGTCGCATACGTTTGCGCCGCACCTTGATGGGCATGTCGCAGGAGCGGCTTGGGGAGGCGCTGGGCCTCACCTTTCAACAGGTGCAGAAGTATGAGCGCGGCGTGAACCGGGTGGGCGCGTCCCGCTTGTTCGACTTGTCGCGCGTGCTGGACGTGTCCATCAGCTTCTTCTTCGACGACATGCCGGAGCCGATTGCCGGATTGCACGGAACCCATCACACCACTCGCGTCGCGGGCGGCTTTGCTGAAGCGCAAGACGGCTTCGGTGCTGATGAGGCCCTGAACCGGCGGGAAACCTTGGAGTTGGTGCGGGCCTATTACCGCATCACTGAGCCATCAGTTCGCAAGCGCGTCTTCGAACTTATTAAGTCGATGGGTCCTGCGGAAACGTAGTTTCTCGCGCCGGCGGAAACTTGCTTTCCTGCATCGGCGCAGACGTCGCCTTGCGCTCCAGCAAGGCGGCTTCACGGGTCCTGCAATTGCGGGTTGTTAAACGTCGGGTTGCGATGGCGGTGCAGCGCCGTCGTCAAGGCCGCCGCAAGGTCGCGCTTCTCGGCTTCGCCCAACTCGGCGCCCACCTCCATGCGGCCGCCGCGGTCGGACAACCATAGCGCCGGGACGCGGCCAGCCCGCTCTTCCAGCTCAGCCCGCAGCCAGGCCGACTGCAGGCGGCGCTCCACCCGGCGTCCGGCGATGTCCGTCCGCACCACCCGAAGCCCCTCCTCGGACAGCAGCAGCATCTCGCTCGCCCGGGACGCCCGCGCGTTGCGCCGCAGCAGCACGACGGCCAGGGCGATCTCCGCGCCGTTGAACCCGATCACCGGCCAGGCGCCAAGGTAGAAGAACCCCAACGAAACCAGCGTGCTCAACAGGCAGATGAAGCCCACAAGCCATCGCAGCCCGGCGCGCGTCAGGCTGCGGTGCGGGATGATCACCGCCTCGAACACGGCGCCCGGGTAAGGGGACATAGCGGCTGGCATTCCTCTGATCTGGCGCCGGACGTGATCTTGTCAGCCCGGCGTCTGCACGCGAAAACCGGCATTATGGCCCAAGATCCCGACCCGCCCCGTTCAAAACACCGTCCATCCCTGACCCGCGCGGCCGCCACGGGCGGACGCGCCCGGAAAACTCCGGCCATGAGCCTCGCCGCCGTGCGCGGCTTCATCGAGGCGTTGTCAAAGGCCTACCCCGTGGGGTCAAGCGAGCTGGACTTCACCGACCCTTACACCCTGCTGGTCGCCGTGGTGCTGTCCGCGCAGACAACGGACGCGGCGGTGAACCGGGCTGGCCTCACCCTGTTTGCCGCGGCCCCCACCCCGGCGGCGATGGTGGCGCTGGGCGCGGAGGCGGTGGGCCAGCACATCCGCAGCATCGGCCTGTGGCAGGCCAAGTCGAAGAACGTGGTCGAGCTTTCGCGCCTGCTGATCGAGCGCCATGGCGGCGCCGTGCCCAGTGACCGCGAGGCGCTGGAAGCCTTGCCCGGCGTCGGGCGCAAGACCGCCAACGTGGTGCTGAACGTGGCGTTCGGGCACGACACCATGGCGGTCGACACCCACGTCTTCCGCCTGGGCAACCGCACCGGCATCGCGCCGGGCAACACGGTGCGGAAGGTCGAGGACGGCTTGGTGAAGCGCATCCCCAAGGACCTGCTCCGCCCGGCGCACCATTGGCTGATCCTGCACGGCCGCTACGTGTGCAAGGCGCGCCGGCCGGAATGCTGGCGCTGCGTGGCGAAGGAGTGGTGCCGCTTTCCCGCCAAGGAGGCCGGGCCGACGAGCAGCGCGGGGTAGCGCCCTTGCGCCCGACTCGGCCACCGCCATAATCGGAGCCCATGCTGCACATCGCCAAGCTCGCGGTCGGTATCCGCGACATCGCCCATCTGCGCCAGGTCCAGGCGATCCGCGCCGCCGAACTGCCGCCGCTGCGCCACCGCACCCGGATGTTCCCGCGCCGGGCGGCGGAGATCACCGGGGGCGGCAGCATCTACTGGGTGATCGGCGGCGCCATGCTGGTGCGGCAGCGCGTGCTGGACGTGATCGAGGACCGGTGGGAGGACGAGACGCGCTGCGCCGGGCTGGTGCTCGACCCGACCCTGGTTCCGGTCGAGGGCCGCCCGACCAAGGCGTTCCAAGGCTGGCGCTACCTGACGGATGCGGACGCCCCGGCGGACATCAGCGCCCAGGGACCCGCCTGCGGCGCGGACGGGCTGCCGGAGGAGCTGCGGCGGCAGTTGCGGGCGCTTTGCCTGCTCTAACGGTTCGCCTCGATCAGCGTCAGCAGCGCCGACAGCACGGACGCAGGGGACGGCGGGCAGCCCTCCACGATCAGGTCAACCGGCAACGCGATGCCGATGCCGCCCTGCACCGCGTAGCTTCCGGCAAACACGCCGCCGTTGCTGGCGCAGGTGCCGACCGCCACGACCCACCGCGGCTCCGGCATGGCGGTCCAGACGCTTTCCATCGCGGTCCGCATGGCGGCGGTCAGCGGCCCCGTGACCAGCAGCACATCGGCCTGGCGCGGGTTGCCGACAAAGGCGAGGCCATGGCGCTCCAGGTCGTAGGCGACACCTCCCAACATGTCGATTTCCGTCGCGCAGCCGCCGCAGCCGCCGGCGGCGACGTGCAGGATGGCCAGGCTCCGGCCCAGCCGGGCCTGCGCGGCGCTGTCCAGTTGCGCCGCGAGCGCCCCGGCAATCTCCAGGTCCGGCGCCCCTGCCGGGTCCGCCGCGGCGGGCCGGCGGAACAGGGCACGGGCGAGGTCTTGCATCATTGCTAAAGCTCCAGGCCGGATGCCGCGGGGCTGAACGACCGCATGATCAGCGGCAGGTCGCCCAAGGCGGCACCAGCGCACGCCGCCTCGATCAGCGGCCAATGCAGCCACCGAGGGTCGCGCATGAAATTGGTCGCGATGTTTCCGGCGTCCAAACGGAGCCAATGCCAGACATCGCCGTGGGGTCCTTCAGCGACGCCCAGGCCCTCGCCGCTAGCGAAGGGCACCCCGCCGTTGACGGGGCCGGGCGGCAGGTCAGCCAGCCATCCGCGCAGCATGGCCTCGCTGTCCCGGATTTCATCGAGGCGCAGGCGCAGGCGGGCCTCCGCGTCGCCGTGATACGGCGCGGGTGGCATCGCGGGCGGGGGACTGTAGGGCGGGTAGCCGGGCACGCCCCGCGCATCGTTCTTGCGGCCGGCAGACCGCCCCACCACGCCGCCCGGGGCGAATTGTGCCACAAGCTCCGGGCTGACCACGCCGACGCCCGCCGCCGGGACATCCATGCCGTCGAGGCTGCGTCCCATGCCCCGCCACTCTGCTGCGATCCGGTCCAAGGCCGCCAGCACGGCGACTTGGCCGCCCGGCGCAAGGTCCACTGCGGTTCCGCCAGGTACAACGCAATCCATCAGCAGGCGGTGTCCAAACGCGGCCTGGTTGGCCCGCAGCACGGATTCCCGCAACGCTCCGCACCGCGCGCCTGGCAAGCCCGGCAGCGCCGCGCCCAGGTCGGCAAGGTGGCAGGCGATCCGTTCCAGCTCCGCCA
>CALMAB010000703.1 GCA_937858325.1 uncultured Acetobacteraceae bacterium | reverse complement strand
CTCATGGTGTAGCTCACTTTCGAATCCCTAACAATAAACACAAACACGCGGGTGTCGGATGGGCCGGCCCCGCGCCACGGCCTGGGCGTCGAACCCGGCCGTGCGGTGAAGTCGGGGGACCGTTGGGCCGGGTCCGCGCATGTGCTGCGCCCTTTCCGTATTCAGCCGCCGAACAGGACCGACAAGCGGCGCTCGGCAAAGCGCCAGACGTCGTCGGCGCCCTTGCGGTAGGTGTCGTCGTACTCCGCCACCATGAGCGGCGCCGGGTCAGCCTTGCCGGGGCCGTCGTGGCGGTAGAGCGTCAGCACCACCGTGCCCCGGCACTCGTTCGGCGAAACGGCGACGAGGCGGAGGTTGGACTGCACGTGCCGGGACCGCCGCCCGGTCATCGCCGCCCGCTCCGCCGTCCAGGCCCGGATCGCGGCCTGCCCGATCTTGTCCGGCCCGATGCCGAGCAGGCGCGCGTCCTCGGTGAAAAGGGCGGCAACGCGGTCGGCCTGGCCATGGTCGATCAGCCAAGCATGTTCGGCTACCAACTGCTCGATGGCCTGACGTGTACCGGGGTCCACGGGCGGGGTCATGACGCCAATGCCATCGCGCTCAGGAGCCGAGCCGGACTGGCGTGCCGGCGTCGGAAGCCGGCAGGCCGCCCATTGCAGAAACGCCGTCCGGCTGGAATTTCCCGGCCCGGATGGCCGGCTGCAAGGTTGCGAAGGACTCGCCCGCCCTGTGCGCCTGGCACACCTTTTCCGGGTCGAAGAAGGTCCCGATCGGGTTGGACTGGAAATCCTTGGAGGTCCGCATGAAATGGCTGGACTGCTTCCAATCGCCGAAGTTGTCGCTTTGCAGTTCGACGTAGTTGCCCTCGGGGTCCTTGTAGTAGAGCGAGATGGTCAGCCCGTGGTCGAGCGAAAAGGCCGGCAGGATGCCCTCGTCCCTCAGCCGCTCATAGGACACCATCAGCTCGTCGAAGCTCGCATACTCGAAGGCGCTGTGGTGCATCCCAGTATGCTTGGCCTTGTCGGCGTCGTCCTCCAGACCCGGCACCGACAGGAAAGCAAGGCGGTGGTTCGCCTCGTCGTTCGTTGTCCAAGCATTATACTCGTCCTGGAAGTTGACCTCGACCCCGACCACCTTGCAATACCAGTCCACCATTTCCTGGAGACGGCTCGTCTTGATCGTGACATGGTGAAAAACAGGCTTGATGACCGTCATAACGTTTCCTTTCCAGATACTTGGGCCGACCCGTTGAGCGAAGTCATACGCGAAACGGCGATGCGGAAACAGATGTGAAAACCCAGCATCCAATAGAATGACGGCATCGCCCTACGGGCCGGCTGCCCGCGCTGGAGCAGGTAGGTCGCAGCGGGCGTCAGCAGGAGGTCGACGCGCTTGATGACGACGATCGGCGGGGCGGCGAGCTCCTCCACCACCGGGACGGCCGTCAGCATGGCGCGGGTCAGCGTGAACGCGTTTCACTGGACCGGCACCATTGCCAGCAGGTCGCTGTTCAGCAGGCTGGTCATGAGCGTGAGCGCGGACTGGCTGCGGAGCAAGAGCCTTGGCGCCGGCAGCCCGTGGCGCCCGAAGATGGTCTTCAGCTCGTCCGCGTCGGCCAGCGTGATCGAGGTCGTCGCCCAGGCAGCCGCGGAGATCGGATTGCCGCTGAAGTATACCTGGGGGGCGCTGAAGAAGTTCTCCTCGTCATGGACGAACCCGCTCAGGACCGGCATGTGGGTGAACTGCCCGGCCTTGAGCGCGGCGAACACGCCCTGCGCCGGCACGATCGTGCCGTCCGCGATGGTGAACGGGGTCAGCAGGGGGCCGTTGCTTTGCACCGTTCCCTGCACGTCCAGCAACCCTTGGGCCGGCAGGGCGCACAGGCAGGCGGCGACGTCGGGCGTGGCGCCCGGGCCGCAGCCGGCCGCGGTGGAAACCGCAGTGCCGATCCCCTCGGCCGCTGGCAGGGGCAGGCTGTCGAGCCCGACGCTCTCGAAGATCGCGCGGTGGAACAGGCCCGCGGCGAGCGGCGCCGCCCTGTTGGCTGCGGTGCCGAAGGAGCCGGAGGACTGGCCGCCCAGGGTTACCCGGGCGGGATCGCCGCCGAACGCGGCGATGTCCTGCTGCACCCACTTGAGCGCGAGCTGCTGGTCGAGCAGGCCGTAGCTTGCGCCCGTGCCCGCTGGGACGCCGGTCCCAAGGCGAGCAGCAAGCCGAGGACGGCAACTCCAACTTCGGATCTGAGCCGGCAAGGCAGAACGGCGGCTTCTCTTCTGCAAGTCACGTTGACCTCCCTCATCTCTGCTTCGTGCTGCATTCCGGCCCGTCTTCAGGGTCCTGGACCTGCCTGCACGCAGACACGGTGCCCGACGGCGAACGACGAACAAAGATGGCAGGGATCGTTGTGCGATAGGATTACTGCATCGTTCAGAAGCACTGGGCGGCGATGCGCAGGCCAATCCCAGCCCGCCCCGGCCGCCTGGCCACTTACGGCGTCCCGCGGCCCCGGCCGGCCTCACGCATGAACGCACCGACCTCCCGGTTGAAGGCCGGAACGTTCGCGAGCTGCACGAAATGGTTGGGCGAGCGGACAACCAGGTGCCGCCCGCGGATCAGCCGCGCGATCACCTCGCCCGCCGCGTCGAAGCCTTCGTTCCAGCCGCCGGTGACGACCAGCACGGGCACGCCGGCCCGCGCGACGGTTGCGGTGGCGCGCTGCAGCGCGTCGAACGGCGCCATGCGGGCTTGCAGCAGCGCGCAGCCCATCGCGGCCGCCTCCGCCGAGTCGGCGCCGAGGGACGCGG
>CALMAB010000702.1 GCA_937858325.1 uncultured Acetobacteraceae bacterium | reverse complement strand
CCTTCCGCGAGCGCCACCGCCACCGCCTCCCCGCCCAGCGCGCGCCAGGCCGGCAGCAGTTCCGGCCGGGCCAGGCAGTCGGCGATCCCCAGGTTGCCCAAGGCTTGCGCGAACAGCATGGCGCCGTAGCCGAGCTTGCCCCAGAGATACGACCAGATGTCCGGCGTCGTGATCGCGTCCGGCTCGAACGCCCGCACCAGCGCGTGCAGCGCCGCGAGCCGGGGCGTGGCGGCGCTGTCAATCTCGCCCAGCACCACCGCGCCGCGGTTGCCGAACAGGATGTCGCCTGGCCCCATCCAGTCCGCGCCGAAGTTGACGAACGCGCCCACCGTGCGCCCGGCGCCCACGATGCCGGCGATCAGCGTTTCGCACAGGCCGTTCTGCAAGGAGAGCACATAACCGTCGGAGGCGAGGTGCGGCAGCAGGGCGCGGCAGGCGTCCTCCGTGTGGTGCGCCTTGACGCACAGGAAGACGCGCGGCCAGGTGCCCGTGACCTCGGAGGGCAACCGGGCGGGGGCCTGGATGGCGAACTCCTCGACCGGGCCGCGGATGCGCAGGCCGGGGCCGCGGATCGCGGCGACATGCTCCGGCACCACATCGACGAACGTGACCGCGTGCCCGGCGCGCGCAAGGAACGCGCCGACCGTGCCGCCGATGGCGCCGGCGCCCCAGATCAGGATGCGGTCGTCCGTCATGGCACGTCCCGGTATTCGGCGCGGAGCATGGAGTAGTGGACGGCATCCCACCGCTCCTCCCCCACCCGGGCCAGCGACCGCCGGACGCCCTCGCGCACGAAGCCCAGGGCGTCGTAGAGCCGGATGGCGGCGGCGTTGAAGGTGTAAACGTTGAGTTCCAGGCGCTCGATGGCCGGGTCGGGGAACACGGCTTTCAGGACTTGGGCGATGAACGGCGCGGCCAGGCCCTCCCCGCGTGCGGCCGGGGCAATGCCGACCATGGTGAGCAGGGCCGTGCCTTGGCGTCCATCGACCACGCTGGCGATGGCGGCCAGGGTGCCGCGCCGGTCTCCGGCCCAGATGCGGCGTGCCGGGTGCGCGCCCTGCGTTTCGGCCAGGAGTGCCAGCATCTGCGCCTCATCCAGGGGGAACGTGCGGGCGGGTCCGCCCCATTGGACCAGTTCGGCCGGGGTTTGGAACCAGGTGAGCAAGGGCGGGATGTCGGATTGGCGGAAGGGGCGGAGGTCCACGGCTGGGGGCCTTGGTTGCAACCGGGCTGGATGCCTCGGGCGCCGAGAGACAACCACGCCGGGGCGCGCGAGAAAAGCCGGGCCGGCGGAAACGCGGGGGATGGCAGTCCGCGGCCATTCACTCGCCGAGCAGACGCGTTCCGTAGCCTACGAGATCGCCCGCTATGGCCAGGGCCACCCCGGATGCGACGGACGCCAAGCCGATCAGGAACAGCCTGACCGCGCGGTTGTAATTTCGCAGCAGGAGGGATCGGATGGAGAGCAGGCCGGCCAACGCGATGATCTGGAAGGCGATGCCGAGGACAATTGCCGAAAGGGCGACGAGATCGACAGCGAGCCACGGCCCCGGAAGTCCGGCCCACCGCGTCAGGAAGCTCAAGGAAAAACCGACCACGACGCTGATGGCGGTGAGCGACCCGTTCCGGAACGCCGCGTCGATGGTCCCACTTGCCGCCCGGGGCGTCTTCGGAACCTGATCGTTTTCGATATCAGCCATCTTCAGGCTTCCGCATAAGCGCGTTTTCTTCCGCGAGATCGAAGCTACAAGGGTATGGTCGTAGCCTCAACGCCACGCCTGCCATTCCGCAACGGACATCCTCCCCGTTTTGACCTACGTTGCTTTCGACCATCTGGCCCCGAACAGGCATCCATGTCGGCACATCCCGCAAAGGCCGAAGCCATGCCCCACTCCGACCCCGCTCCATGCCAGGTGCGGCTGTTTCGTGACAACCGCGGCCAAGTCATCTGCGTCCCGGCACAACTCGAGCTGCCCGGCAGCGAGGCCGTTATCAGCCGTGACGGCGACCGCCTCATCGTCGAGCCGGTGCGCGCGAACGGGCTAACGGCGCTTCTGGACAGTTGGGAGCCTTTGAACGAGGACTTCCCGGAGATCGCCGACCCGCCGTCGGCGCCGGAGGACATCTTCTGACCGCACAGCACATGCTGGACACGAACATCGTCAGCAAGGAGCATCTTGCGCCGATGCGGCGCATCGTCGTCATGGGGCCGCCCGGCAGCGGCAAATCCACCTTGGCCCGCCGCCTCGGGCAGCAACACGGCTTGCCTGTTTTCCATCTTGATCAAGCCTTCTGGCAATCCGGATGGGTGCAGACGCCGGCTGATCGCTTCCGGTCAGAGGTGGAGCGCATCGCCGGGCTGCCCGCTTGGGTGATCGACGGCAACTACACCGACACCATCGGACCTCGCTTCGCCGCCGCTGATCTCGTAATCTACCTCGATGTGCCGTCCTGGCTTTCGGTGCTGCGCCTGCTGCGGCGTACGCTTGTCGGGTATGGCCGCGTCCGGGCGGACGCCGCACCGGGCTGCGCCGAACGTTTCGACCCGGCCTTCCTGCGCTTTACCTGGTCCTGGAACCGCGTGCGGCGAGCGCGGACCCTGGCGCTGGTCGAAGGTTTTCCCGGCTGCAAGCTCATGCTCAGAACCAGGGCCGAACGACGCCGACTGTTCGGAAGTCCACATTGAGCAGGCCGACGGCCCGGCTGCGATTGCACCCGGAACGCAGGCCGCGCCCTCGCCACCCCGAACCCGCGTTGACTCCCCTCGGCCAACAAACCTAGCCTCAAGCGCCCTTGGCTCAGGAGGCCCCATGCGTCGAACATTGCTCCGAACCGGCCTCGCCGCCCTCATCACGGCGGGCATCCTGGCCCTGTCGCACGCCACACACGCCGCCACCCGGGGCGGCAAGATGATCTACGCGCGCTACGCCGACAGCCTGTTCCTCGACCCGGTGCTGAACGACGCGAACACCGACATCTGGGTGCTCACCAACCTCTACGACACGCTGCTCGCGCCCACGAAGGACGGCCTGGGCGTGCAGCCCGGCCTTGCCACGAAATGGGACACTGCGGCCGACGGCAAGGCGCTGACGCTCACGCTCCGCCCCGGCGTCAAGTTCGCGGACGGCTCGCCGCTCACGGCCGGCGACGTGAAATGGTCGCTCGACCGCGCCCGCGACCCGAAGGCCGGGGCGTGGTCAGGCTCGCTCGCCTCCATCGCCGGGATCGAGGCGTCGGACGGCGTCGTCAAGATCGCGCTGGAGCACCCGGACCCGACGATCATCCCGGCGCTCGCCACGTTCAACGCCGCCATCCTGCCGCAGAAACTGTTCGAGGCGGCACCCGGCGAAACGCCCGAGGACAAGGCGCGGGCCTTTGCCGAGCACCCGGTCGGCTCCGGCCCCTTCGTCCTGGCGACCTGGCAGCGCGGCGTTTCCATGACGCTGCGGCGCAACCCGCACTACTGGAAGCCGGCCGACGACGGCAAGCCGCTGCCCTATCTCGACGAGCTTGAGTTCCCCATCATCCCCGACGACGCCACCCGGCTGTTGAAGCTCAAGGCCGGGGAGATCGACGGCACCGAGTTCGTTCCTTACGCCCGGGTCAAGGAATTGCAGGCGGACCCGGCGCTCCGAATGGAGCTGTGGCCTTCTACCCGCGTCACCTATCTCACGATGTTCGCGGGCGCGACCTATAAGGACGGCAAGCCCAACCCCATGGCGAACCCCAAGGTGCGCCAGGCGCTGAACTACGCGGTCAACAAGGACGCGGTGATCGGCATCACCACGCTGGGCCTTGGCAAGCCGATGCGTTCCTTCATGTCCGCCACGACGCCGTTGTTCGCGGGTCAGGACCTCTACAAGTACGACCCGGCCAAGGCGCGCGCCCTGCTGGCGGAGGCGGGCTTCCCTAACGGGTTCGAGACCTCGGTCCTGGCGCTGTCCGGCAACGCGGACGAGGCCAACAACCTGGCGATCATCCAGCAGATGTGGGGCCAGGTCGGCGTCAAGCTGCGCATCGATCTGGTGGACAACGCCACCCGCACCGCCCGCTACCGCGCGGAGGACTTCGCCATGCGGACCTCGTTGTGGACCAACGACATCTCCGACCCGAGCCAGGTCACATCCTACGCCGCCTACTACCCGAACATCCATTCGCAGCATTCGCAGTGGCGGGACGAGCGGGTGGACGCGCTGTTCGTGAAGTCGCAGCAGGAAACCGACCCGGCGGCCCGCGCCGCTCAGTACAAGGAAATTCAGGACCGCTACTGCGCCGCCGCTCCCATCGTGTTCCTGTATGAGACCCCCTACCCCGTCGCCTTCCGCAAGCAGGCGCAGGGCTTCGTGCAGATCCCGCTCGGCAACAACCTGTTCGAGGCGGCGTTCGTCGATAAGTAGGCCGCCCGCTTGAGCCGCGCCGGGCTGGTCGCCGCACGGCTGCTGCAGATCGTGCCGACCTTTCTCGCCATCGGCGCCGTGGTGTTCGTGCTGGCGCGGCTGCTGCCGGGCGACCCCGTGAGCGCCATGCTGGGCGACCGCGCGACGGAGGAGGCCGTGACCCGGCTCCGCGCGCAGCTGGGGCTGGACCAGCCGCTGTGGACCCAGTTCCTGCTGTTCGCCGGGCGGATGCTGCACGGCGACTTCGGCACCTCCATCGCGTTGCGCGTCCCGGTGACGGCGGTGATCGCGGAGCGGCTGCCGGCGACCCTGGTGCTGACGGCGCTGGCGACGGTGCTGGCGGTGGGCCTTGCCGTGCCGCTGGCCTTCGTGGCGGCGACGCAGGCCGGGCGCTGGCCGGACACCCTGATCCGGGCGGCGTTCCAGGTCGGGCTGTCGTCGCCGATCTTCTATGTCGGGCTGCTGCTGCTCACCGTGTTCGCGGCCGGGCTGCGCTGGTTCCCGGTGGGCGGGTATGGCGACGGCGTAGCGGGCCATCTTTACCACCTGCTGCTGCCCGCCCTCACCTTGGCGCTCAGCTTCTCCGCGGTGATCATGCGCAATCTCCGGGCGGCGATCCTGGAGGTGCTGCAGGCCGAGTTCGTCGATTTCGCACGCTCGAAGGGCCTGTCGCGCCGGGTCGTGCTGTTCCGGCACGTGCTGCGGAACGCGCTGCTGTCCACCGTGACGCTGGTGGGATTGCAGGTGGGCACCCTGCTCGGCGGGGCCGTCATCACCGAGAGCGTGTTCGCCGTGCCGGGGGTGGGCCGGCTGATGGTCGATAGCATCTTCGCCCGCGACTACCCGGTGATCCAGGCGCTGACGCTGGTGCTGGCGGTGATCGTGTCGCTCGCGTTCCTCGTGACCGACCTGGTGCAGATGTGGCTTGATCCGCGGGTCGCCCGGTGACGCGCCCAATGATGTACCGGGTGATCGGACGCCTGCCGGCGCCGCTGCTCGCCGGGGCGGCGATCCTGCTGGCGCTGCTGCTCTGTGCCGCGGCGCCCGGGACCGTGGCGCCCTACGATCCGCTGGCGTTCGACTACGCGGCGCTGCTGCAGCCGCCGGGGCGGGCGCACCTGTTCGGCACCGACCAGTTCGGCCGGGACATCCTGTCCCGCACGGTCGCGGCGGCTGCCATCGACTTGCAGATCGCGGTGCTTGCGACCGTCGGGCCGCTGCTGATCGGGACGGTTGTGGGCCTGCTGGTCGGCTACTACGGCGGGATCGCCGATGCGGTGTTCGGGCGGCTGGTGGACCTCGTGGTGACGTTCCCGTTCCTGGTGCTCGTGATCGCCATCGTGGCGGTGCTGGGGCCGGGCCTGGGCAACATGTATGTCGCCATCACCGCGGTCGGCTGGGTGTTCTACGCCCGGCTGATGCGGAGCGAGGTCCTTGTCCTGCGCGGCCAGGACTACGTGTCCGCCTGCAAGGTGCTGGGCTACGGCCAGGCGCGCATCCTGCTGCGCCACGTCCTGCCGAACGCGGCCCGGCCGGTGATCGTGTACTGGATGACCGACATGGCGCTGGCGATCCTGCTGGGGTCGAGCCTGGGCTACCTCGGCCTCGGCGCGCAGCCGCCGGCGGCGGAATGGGGCGTGCTGATCGCCGACGGCAAGAACCTGTTCACCCAGGCCTGGTGGATCGCGGTGTTCCCCGGCTTCGCCATCGTGCTGGCCGGCATCGGCTTCAGCCTGGTGGGCGACGGCGTGGCCGACCTGCTGGACGTGAAGCGGTGACCGCGGCGCTGCTGCGCGTCGAGGACCTGCGCGTCGGCTTCGCGGCGCCGGGCGGCACGGTGCGCGCCGTCGATGGCGTGAGCTTCGCCGTGGACGCCGGGGAGATCGTGGGCCTCGTCGGCGAGAGCGGGTCCGGCAAGAGCGTGACGCTCCGGGCCATCACCCGGCTCCTGCGCCGCACCGCCACGGTCTCCGGCCGGGCCGAGTGGCGGGGACGGGACTTGCTGGCCTTGCCGGAGCGGGCGCTGCGCGCCGTCCGCGGGCGGGAGATCGCCACCATCTTCCAGGAGCCGATGGCGGCGCTGAACCCGGTGCTCACGATTGGGGAGCAAATCGAGGAAAGCCTGGCGGCGCACGGCGGGCTGGACCGCCGGGCGCGGCGGGCGCGGGCAGTGGAGCTGCTCGGCCTTGTGGGCATCGCGTCCGGGGCGCAGCGGCTCCGCAGCTACCCGCACGAGTTCTCCGGCGGGATGCGGCAGCGCGCGACCATCGCCATCGCGCTGGCGGCGCAGCCGATGCTGCTGCTGGCGGACGAGCCGACCACGGCGCTGGATGTCACGATCCAGGACCAGATCCTCAAGCTGCTGACCCGGCTGAGCGCGGAGCTGGGCATGGCGATGGTGCTGGTCACGCACGACCTGGGCGTGGTGGCGGAAACCTGCGCCCGGGTGTGCGTGATGTATGCCGGGCGGGTGGTCGAGGCCGGGCCGGTGGGCACCGTGTTCGCCCGCCCGCGCCACGCCTACACCGCCGCCCTGCTGCGCTCGATGCCGCAAGGGGGTGCGGCGCGGCAGCCGTTGGTCCCGATCCCGGGGCAGCCGCCGCGGCTTGACCAGGCGATCCCGGGCTGCCCCTTCGCGCCGCGCTGCGGCTTTGTCGAGGCGCGGTGCTGGACGGACGCGCCGCCGTTCTCACAAGTGGCGCCGGCGCAGTGGGCGGCGTGCTGGGCGGCGGAGCGGGTGGGAGCGTGCTGAGCGCGCCGCTGCTGGAAGCCACAGACCTGTGCAAGCGGTTCCCGCTGCGGCGTTCGGCGCTCGATTGGGCGCTCGGGCGGCCCGCGCCGGCGTTGCGGGCGGTGGACGGCGTGAGCCTCACGGTGCACCGGGGCGAAACGCTGGGCGTGGTCGGCGAGTCCGGCTGCGGCAAGTCCACGCTGGCCCGCTGCCTGGTGCGGCTGCACGAGCCGGACACAGGCGCCATCCGCCTGGACGGCCAGGACGCCCTGGCGCTGACCGGCGCGGCGTGGCGGGCGTACAACCGCCGGGTGCAGATGGTGTTCCAGGACCCGTACGGTTCGCTGAACCCGCGCCTGCGGATCGGCGACGCGCTGACGGAGGCGTTGACCGTGCATCGGGTGGTGGAGCGTGCCGCCGTGCTGGGCCGGGTGCGGGCGCTGCTCGACCTCGTTCACCTGCCGCAGGATGCGGCCGGGCGCTACCCGCACGAGTTCTCCGGCGGGCAGCGGCAACGGGTCGGCATCGCCCGCGCGCTCGCGGTGGAACCGGCGCTCATCGTCGCCGATGAGCCGGTCTCCGCGCTCGACGTATCCGTGCAGGCGCAGATCGTGAACCTGCTGCTTGAGCTGCAGGAGCGGCTCGGCCTCGCGCTGCTGTTCATCACCCACGACCTGCGCCTCCTGCGGCACATCGCGCACCGGACGGCGGTGATGTATCTCGGCCGGATCGTGGAAACCGGCCCCACCGAGGCGCTGTTCGCGACGCCGCGGCACCCCTACACGCGCGCGCTGATCGAGGCGGTGCCGCAGATCGTGCCCGGCGCCCGCCACCGGGGCGCGACGGTGCAGGGCGAGCTGCCGAGCGCCATTCGGCCGCCCGCGGGCTGCCCGTTTCACCCGCGCTGCCCGATTGCCGAGCCGCTGTGCGCCACGGTCCCGCCCACGCTGGTGCCGCGGCGCGTGGAGGGCAGCCTCACTTGGCCGACAGCGTGCCACCTGGCCGGGCCGCCGGGATGACAGGGCTTCCGCCCGCCGGCGCGTG
>CALMAB010000701.1:3289-3758 GCA_937858325.1 uncultured Acetobacteraceae bacterium | reverse complement strand
AAGTGCATCGCGCTGATTTCCCGCGACCAGCTGAAGTACAGGCCGTAGTCGCACCACTTGCCCGGCGCCTCGGCGGCCATTTCCGAGTCGTTACGGCGATCGAACGCCCAATCGTTGGCGGCGATCACCTGCTCGATGACGTCAAGCGGGTTGGCCGCGGTCTCGGCGGCATAGGTATTCAGGGCTGACATGCGGGGTCTCCCCAGTTGAAGGCGGCCCGGGCCAACGCGCGAACCCGTCGCCCCATGGATGGTATATGGGGCAGGGACTCGCGCCAAGGGCTAGTTGGCCCGGCCTGGAATAACGGCAATGACCGTGGTACGGCGGCTCAGGCCACGCCGTCCGGCGATGGCGGCGGCACGGTCGAACCCGGCGCCTTGGACCCCGGCGGCATCGCGCCCGGCGCCACCGCAGCCGCTCCGGCCCCCGACGGGCCGGCATCCGGCTGGGAATCGGCCGGCGGCATGCC
>CALMAB010000701.1:0-3244 GCA_937858325.1 uncultured Acetobacteraceae bacterium | reverse complement strand
GCTTGAAGGGCGGGGGCGCCGGGTCGCCCCAGCCCTTCAAGCGCCGACAGCCGGGCTTCCAGCGCCGCCAGGCGGGCTTCGGCCGCTTCCTGCCCGGCACGGGCGTTGGCGGCCATCTCCTGCACCGCGTCCAGGTCCTCCCGCCGCACCAGGTCCAGCTTGCGGATCGCCTCGTCCACGCGGGCGCGCACCATGCTTTCCGCTTCTTCCCGGATGCCGGCCAAGGCGGAGAACGCGCCGCCGGCCACGCCGGCCAGGTCGTCGAAGAACTTCGGTCGTTCGGTCATGGCGCTGCACCTCCGTTGCTTGGCCAAACGCGCCGCGTTTGCGCCGGGACGATACATGCACACGCCGAGGGGCTATGTCAGCCCGTTCCGGATGCCTATAACGCTCGGCGATGATCCTCGTGACCGGCGGCGCCGGCTTTATTGGCTCCAACCTGCACGCGGCCTTGGCGCGGCGCGGCGCTGAAACCGTGGTGGCTGACCGGCTCGGCAACGACGGCAAGTGGCGCAACCTCCTCAGCCATCCGCCCGCCCAGCTCGTCCCGCCCGACGCGCTCGACGTGTTCCTGGCGACTCGACCACCTGTCGAGATGGTGTTCCACCTCGGCGCCATCAGCGAAACCACGGCGACCGACGGCGACCTGGCCTGGGCGACAAACGTTTCGTTGTCCTGGCGGCTTTGGCAATGGTGCGCCGCGAACGGCGCCCGATTCGTTTACGCGTCGTCCGCCAGCACCTACGGCGACGGCGCGGCCGGCTTCGACGACGATTCGGCGCTGCTCCGCAGCCTCCGCCCGCTCAACCTGTATGGCTGGACCAAGCACGCCTTTGACCTGCGCGTGGCGGCGGCGCTGGCGGCGGGGGAGGCCGCGCCGCCGCAATGGGCCGGGCTGAAATTCTTCAACGTGTATGGCCCGAACGAGTATCACAAAGGCCGTATGATCTCGGTCGTAAAGGTGAAGCACGACGAGGTTTCGGCCGGGCAGCCGGCCCGCCTGTTCCGCTCGGACCGGGCCGGGCTGGCGGACGGGGCGCAGCGGCGGGACTTCATCTGGGTGGGCGACGTGGTTGACGTCATGCTTTGGCTGCTGGACCGGCCGGGGGTGAACGGGCTGTTCAACCTCGGCACCGGGACGGCGCGCAGCTACCTCGACCTGGCCCATGCCGTGTGCGACGCGGCGGGCCGGCCGCGAAGCGTGGAGTTCATCGACATGCCCGCCGCGCTGCACGGTCAGTACCAGTCCTTCACCGAGGCCCGCATGGACCGCCTGCGCGCCGCCGGATACGCGGGCCAGTTCACCCCGCTGGAGGAGGGCGTGCGCCGCTACGTGCAGGAGTACCTTCAGGCGCCGGAGCGTTACGCATGATCCCCGTCCTGATGTTCCCCGGCTTCGACCCGGTGCTGATCCAGGTCGGGCCGCTCGCCATCCGCTGGTATGCGCTGGCCTATATCGGCAGCCTGGTGCTGGGCTGGCGGATCATGCGCCGTTTGGTGCGGCTGTCGCCGCCGGTGGCGACGGAGGAGCAGACCGACGATTTCCTGACCTGGGCCACGCTCGGCGTCGTGCTCGGCGGGCGGCTCGGCTACGTGCTGTTCTACCAGCCGATGCGCTACTTGCAGAACCCGCTGGGCGCGCTCGCCGTGTGGCAGGGCGGCATGAGCTTCCACGGCGGCACGCTGGGCGTGGTGGTGGCCCTGGTGCTGTATTGCCGGCGCCACCGCATCCCGCTGCTGGGCTTCGCCGACCGGCTCGCCGTGGTGGTGCCCATCGGGTTGGGCCTCGGCCGCATCGCCAACTTCATCAACGGCGAGCTGTGGGGCCGGATCGCGCCGGACTGGTTGCCCTGGGCCATGGTCTTCCCGGTGGCCGGGCCGGAGCCGCGGCATCCGAGCCAGCTTTACCAGGCGTCGATGGAGGGCGTGGCCCTGCTGCTCGTGCTGGCGCTGCTGTGCCGCAGCCCGGCGGTACGCGCCCGGTTCGGCACGCTGACCGGCGTGTTCCTCGTCGGATACGGGGTGGCGCGCGTCATCGGCGAATTCTTCCGCCAGCCCGACGCGTTTCTCGGCTTCCTGTTCGCGGGCGCCACGATGGGGCAACTGCTGTCCTTGCCGATGATCGGGGCCGGCGCCTGGCTGATCGCCCGTGCCCAGCCCCGAGCGGCCGGGCTGATGCAGCGCGGCTGACGTGGAGCGCCTGGACGCCTTCATGGCCCGCGCCAACGCCGCATATTACGCGGAGCGCGACCCCTACGCCGATTTCACCACCTCGCCCGAGATCACCCAGGTGTTCGGCGAGGTGCTGGGGCTTTGGGCGGCCGTCGCCTGGGACGCGATGGGTCGGCCCGATCCCGTCCTCCTGGCCGAGTGCGGACCCGGCCGCGGCACGCTGATGGCCGACGCGCTGCGCGCGGCAGGCGGCGTGGCGGCACCGTTCCGGGCGGCGCTGCGGGTGCATCTGGTCGAGACCTCGCCCCGGCTGCGCGCCCAGCAGGCAGAGCTTGTGCCGGACGCAGCGTGGCACGACACGCTGGCGGACGCGCCGCCGGGGCCGCTGATCCTGCTCGCCAACGAGTTCCTGGACGCCCTGCCGATCCGCCAGTTCGTCCGCCGCGGCACCGGCTGGGCCGAGCGGTTCGTGGATGGCGGCGCGTTGGTGGAGCAGCCTGCGGCGGCGCCGGACCTGGACGCCGCCCGGGTTGAGGAGGGTGCCGTCATCGAACTGTGCGAGCCGGCCCGCGCGGTGGCCGCGCATGTCGCGCGCCGGGTGGCCCGGGACGGCGGCACGGCGCTGTTCCTGGACTACGGCCGAAAGCGCGCCGGGCGACAGCTTCCAGGCCCTGCGGGACGGTCGCCCGGCCAGCCCGTTCAGCGAACCCGGCACCGCCGACCTCACGGCGCACGTCGATTTCGCGGTGCTTGCCCGTGTGGCAAGGGCGGCCGGGGCGGCGGTGCACGGGCCGGTGCCGCAGGGCGTGTTCCTGACCCGGCTGGGCCTGTTCCAGCGCACCGGGCGCCTGGCGCAGACGCAGCCGCCGGCGCGTGCCGCGGCGCTGGTGCAGGCGGCGCAGCGCCTGGCCGAGCCGGACCGCATGGGCCGGCTGTTCAAGGCGATGGCGGTCTGCCACGGTGGCCTGCCCTGCCCCGCCGGGTTCGAGCCGTGACGCCGGAGTCGCTGCGCAGCGCCGCCTTGTCCTGCCCGCACGGCTTCTTCACCCGGCGGGGCGGCGTGAGCGGGGGG
>CALMAB010000700.1 GCA_937858325.1 uncultured Acetobacteraceae bacterium | reverse complement strand
ATCCGGCACAGCCGGGCCGAGAAGATGGTGTTCGCCCACAACGACCCGGAGGACCTGGACCGCAAGCTGTCCCAGCTCGACCCGGCGCGGCCCAAGATGGTGGTGTTCGAAAGCATCTACTCCATGGACGGCGACATCGCCCCCATCGCCGAGATCTGCGACGTAGCGGAGAAGCACGGCGCCATCACCTACCTGGACGAGGTTCACGCGGTGGGGCTGTACGGCCCGCGCGGCGGCGGCATCGCGGAGCGGGAAGGCCTGGCCCACCGCATCACCGTGATGGAGGGCACACTGGCCAAGGGCTTCGGCGTGGTCGGCGGCTACATCGCCGGCTCCGCCGCGGTGGTGGATTTCGTGCGCAGCTTCGCGTCGGGCTTCATCTTCACCACGGCGCTGCCGCCGGCGGTGTGCGCGGGGGCGCTGGCCAGCATCCGCCACCTCAAGACGAGTTCGGCCGAGCGGGACGGGCAGCAGCGCCGGGTGGTCCAGGTGCGCGCGGCGCTGGACGCGGCCGGGGTGCCGCACATGGACAACCCGAGCCACATCGTGCCGGTGATGGTGGGCGACGCCGCGCTGTGCAAGCACGTCAGCGACCGGCTGCTGGAGCAGTACGGCGTGTATCTGCAGCCGATCAACTACCCAACCGTGCCGCGCGGCACGGAGCGGCTGCGCATCACGCCGTCGCCGCTGCACACGGACGCCGACATCGCCCATCTTGTCGCCTCGCTGTCGGCCATCTGGTCGGAGCTGAGCCTCAAGCGCGTCGCGTGACACGGCCGCTTGCCAGGAGCAAATCAGGCCTCACGTCCGCACAGGGTCTCGCCGTGGTGACGGGACCGCAACCAGGAGGAAGCTGCTGATGCAAAACCGTAATGGGACCTCGCGCCGCGACGTGCTGCGTACCGGGGCGACGATCGCCGCCGGCATCGTGGGCGTGGCCGCCGCGTCGTCCGCCCGCGCCGAGGACGAGAAGATCGCGCAGGAACTGGTGCAGTATCAGAACTCGCCGAAAGACGGCCAGCAGTGCAACATGTGCGCGCAGTGGGTCGAGCCGAACGCCTGCAAGATCGTCGCCGGCGTCATCCATCCGAACGGCTACTGCGTGGCTTACGCGCCCAAGGAGGGCTGACGCCAGCAGCCGGCCAGATTCCGGCGCCGGCTTGAGCATTGGTTTCCGTGGGAGCAATGGACAGCCGGTCGGCCAGGCCACATGTCCTTTGCTTCCACAGGGAGTCCCCTCCATGCCGCTCGACGACACCGACCCGAACCGTCGCCGCCCTGCCCCGCGCTACAACGTCCTGGGCGGCACGCTGGAAACCTGCTCGCTCGATCCGATAACCGGCTTCACCCGCACCGGCTGCTGCGAGACCGGGCCGGAGGACGTGGGCAGCCACACCGTTTGCGCCGAGGTCACGGCCGAGTTCCTGGCCTTCAGCCGCAGCCGGGGCAACGACCTTTCGACGCCGCGGCCCGAGTACGGCTTTCCCGGCCTGAAGCCCGGCGACCGCTGGTGCCTGTGCGCGCCGCGCTGGCAGGAAGCGTTCCTGGCCGGCTGCGCCCCGCGTGTTTCCCTGCACGCGACCGAGGCTTCGGCGTTGCAGCACTGCGCGCTGGAGGACTTGCAGCGGCACGCGATCGGGTAGGTGTGCCCTACGTTGACCCGCTCGCATCGGCGATCTGCTCGCTCCGTCGAAGCACGTAGATCGAAAGCACAAGGATCAGGATCAGGCCGCCGAGCACGGCCAGTTCCAACATGTGGGCGTTCACTATCGTCTGGGAGTCCGGCGTCCACTTGCCCGGCCCCGACGCCTGCGTCGTCTCAAGCGTGATGACCAGGACGCGCCGGATCGAGGCGATCAGGCCGACGACCAGGAACGGCTGGCCAACCAGCGTGCCGGACCGGAACGAGACACGGACCGTGTGCAAGATTTCGACGATCATGAGCGCGAACAGCAGGCGGTCGATGGTCGTGACCAGCAGCTCCGCGCTGCCATACCCCCGCGCAGCGTTCCAGAGCGCCTCCCCCGCGCTGCCGATCCCCAGCAGGGACGCCAGCACCAGGATCAATCCCAGGGCCGCGTAAACGGCGCTTTCGGCTTTCAGGAAGGAGCGGCTGACGAACGCGCTCGCAGGCGTCAACTCGTGCTCAGCTTTGTCGGCCTCCATGAGCCTTCCGATCAATTGGCGTCCAAGGGGTCCGCGCGTGCCGTGCTGCCCGGCATCCACGTCCATCGCGCCGCGTCCCTCCGTGTGCCCGCCATCCCGCCACCGTAGCAGAGCCGGTTATTCCGCCGCCAGGGCCGAGTCCGGCTCGGCGCGCACCCACACGGCGGTGTCGTGGAACACCGCACCGCCGTTGGGCGCGGCCGGGGCGTCGCTGGTCAGGGCGTTGATGCCGACGCCATCCGCGAAATCGGCGTTGGGCCACACGCTCTCGACCACCACCACGCCGGGCTGGGCGCCGGCGAGGAGGCGCGCGTGGACCGTGACGGCTCCCCGGGCGTTGCCGAGCGTCACCCGGCCGCCCTCCGCAACCCCGAGCCGCGCCGCGTCGTCCGGGTGGACCAGCGCCGTGGGCCGGCCCTCGCGCTTGCGGCTGCCCGGCGTTTCCGTGAAGCTCGTGTTGAGGAACTGGCGCGCGGGCGCCGCGACCAAGCGGAACGGATGATCGGGCGTCGCCTCGTCGGTTGCGGCCCAATGATCCGGCAAGGCGGGCATGTCGGCGTGGTGCGGGCCGACCGCGGCCCAATCCGGCGCGAAGCGGAACCGCCCGTCCGGGAAGCCGAACCCGGTCAGGAAATGGCTGCGCTCGAAGCCCTCGTCGGCGTCGATCCAGCGCCGGGCGACCACCTCGGCGGCGCCGGGCCAGCCGGACGCGCGCAGCGTCGCGTCCACCAGTTCCATCGCCGTCATGTCGAACCCCGGGTGCGCCGCGCCCAGCCGCCGGGCCAGGCCTTGCAGCACCTCGTGGTTCGACCGGCATTCGCCCGGCGGGTCGATCAGCTTCGGCCCGACTTGCAGGTGCGTGTGGCCGCCGGCGGCGTATAGGTCGTCGTGCTCCAGGAACATGGTCGCCGGCAGCACCACGTCGGCCAGCGCCGCCGTTTCCGTCATGAACTGCTCGTGAACGCAGACGAACAGGTCATCGCGGAGGAAGCCGCGGCGCACCTGGTTGCTGTCGGGCGCCACGACGGCGGGGTTGGTGTTCTGGATGAACAGGGCCGTGACCGGCGGCCCGCCGCGGAGTTCGGCCGGGTCGCCGGCCAGCACCGCGCCGATCCGGCTCATGTCCATCTGCCGGGTGCCGGGGTCGCGGGCGTCCAGGCCCTCAATCAGCGTCTTGTCCCAATGGTAGATGCCGTTGCCCCGGTGGTTCCAGAACGCGCCGCCGCCGCGGTGCCGCCACTTGCCGCCCACGGTCGGCAGGCAGGTGACGGCATGGAGGTTGGCGCTGCCGTTGCGGCTGCGGGAGAAGCCGTAGCCGATGCGCAGGTATGTCCGGTCGGTGCGGCCATACAGCGCCGCGAAGTCCTCGATCTCGGCCACCGTCAGCCCGGTGATGCCCGCCGCCCACTCCGGGCCGCGCTCGCGCAGGTGCGCCTCCAACCGGTCCGGGCAGTCGGCGTATCGGGCCATGTACTCGCGGTCGGCGGTGCCGTCGCGGAACATGACGTGCATGACCGCGCAGGCCAGCGCGCCATCCGTGCCCGGGCGCGGCGCCAGGTGGATGTCGGCCGCGGCGGCGCTGGGCGTGCGGTAGGGATCGACGACGACGAACTTCGCCCCCCTCCCCTTCCGGGCGCGGGTCACGTGGGTCATCACGTTCACCTGGGTGGACACCGGGTTGCCGCCCCACATGACGATCAGGTCGGACTCCGCCATTTCCCGCGGGTCCGGCCCGCCGTAGCGGCCGACCCCGGCGATCCAGCCGCTTTCGCTCGCCGTCGAGCAAATGGTGTTGTGCTGGCGCGAGTAGCGCATGACGTGGCGCAGCCGGTTGATGCCGTCCCGCTGCACCAGGCCCATGGTGCCGGCGAAGTAGTAGGGCCAAACCGCTTCCGGCCCGTGCCGTGCCGCGGCCTCGACCAGCGCCCCGGCGACGCGGTCCAGCGCCTCTTCCCAGCCCGCCTCTCGGAACGCGCCGCTGCCCTTCGCGCCGGTGCGAATCAATGGCCGAAGCAGGCGGCCGGGGTGGTGCACCCGCTCGGCGTAGCGCGCGACCTTCGCGCAGATCACCCCGGCGGTGTACGTGTTGTCCGCGGCGCCGCGCACCGCGCCGATGCGGGCGCGGTCCAGCACTTCCACCTCCAGCGCGCAGGTGCTGGGGCAATCGTGCGGGCAAACGGTGCTGCGGAATGGGCCGGCCATGCGCGCTCTTTCGATTGATCGCCCGGGCGCCGGCCCGGGCCTGCCGTTCCTTTACGGTGTCCGGGGTGAGGATGGGAAGCGGCGCCTCCAATGCGTCGGTGCGCGCTATGACCGGCTCGAGCAAGGGAAGGTCCAGGAAGCATCAGGCCGGGGACCGCCTTCTTAGCAAGGCGCTCTGCGTTGCAGCCACGACACAAAGCGCGCAACGGTCCAAACCCAACCCTGTTTTAACGGCGAAATGTTTTGCATTCCTGCATCCGCGGAACAAACCTGCCCGTATAGCGCAGGCGGCATGCGAATCGCCGCGCAAAACGTGGGAGCCGCTTTTTAATGGACAATCCAGTTGCCTCGACCGACCCGGCGCAGCACGGCGTCAACCGCCGCTCGCTGATCGGCCAGTTCGGCAAGACTGCCGCCGCCGTCATGGCCGTGGGCGCGGCGGCCACCGCCGGCGTGGCGCTCACCAGCCTGCCGGCCGAGGCGCAGGGCATCACCGACACCGACATCCTGAACTTCGCGCTGAACCTGGAGTATGTGGAAGCCCAGTATTACATCCGTGCCTTCCTAGGCCGTGGCCTGGACCCCACCGACATCAACGATCCCAACGGCGTCGGCAACGCGGGCTTCGTGCTGGGCGGCTCGGCCGTGCCGTTCAAGACCCCGTCCATCGCCGCCTACGCGCAGAAGATCACCATCGACGAGGTCAACCACGTCCGCTTCCTGCGGCGCGTGCTCGGCCGTGCCGCAGTGGCGCAGCCGAACATCGACCTGCTGAACAGCTTCAACGCCCTGGCGTTCGAGGCGAAGCTCGTTCCGAACACCAACACGCAGTTCAACCCGTTCGCCGACGAGGTCAGCTTCCTGCTCGGCGCATTCATCTTCGAGGACGTGGGCGTCACCGCCTACGCGGGTGCGGCGCAGCTGATCCAGAACAAGGACTACCTGGCCGCCGCCGCCAGCATTTTGGCCATCGAGGCTTACCACGCCGGCACGGTCCGCACCGTGCTCGGCAGCCTCGGCCAGCAGGCTGCGGCCAACGCCATCTCCGCCGTCCGTGCATCCGTGGGCGGCGGCAAGGAGCAGCCCTTGTCGCTCGCCAACCTGTCCATCAACACCTCGCCGGCGGACACCGACTCGCTCGCGTATCGCCGCACGGCCACGGAGGTGCTGAACATCGTGTACAACGGTCGCAGCACCGGCGGCGGCTTCCTGCCGAACCAGGCCAACGGCACTATACGCTGACGGGCGCCGGGGTGGACAAGGAAGGTCCGCCCCGAGCCGTCGCAGAGTTTTGCCGCGCAACCGTCACCAGAGTGCCCGGCCGGACCCGTCAAGTTCCGCAGAACGTCCGATACGACGGATCAACCTGCGCCGGCGGCAGGCCGTACTGCTCGAATCCCGGCCAATCCTTGAAAGGCTGCGCCGTTGCGTCCAGCAAGGCCTCGAATGGGCCAAAGTCATCTTGCAGGGCCGCGGCAAGAGCCGCTTCCACAAGGTGGTTGCGCGGAATAATAGCCGGATTGATCCGCCGCATGGCGTCGGCCCGCACTTGGGGCGGCACGGACTCCGCGGCCAGCCGCGCGCGCCAGCCAGAGGCCCACCCGTCATACGCACCGGCGTCGGCAAACAGCGCCCGCACGGCGGCGTCCCCCTCCGGCCCGGCCGCCGCGGCGCACAGGCGCCGGAACGTCAGCGTGAAGTCCGCCGCATTCTCCGCCATGCGGGCCAGCAGGTCTTGCACCAGCGCGGTGTCGCCGTCCTGCTCCGTTTCCAATCCGATCTTCCGCCGCAAACCGCCGAAATAAGCGGCCTCGAAGCGTGGGCCAAAGGCGGCAAGCGCCTCTTGGGCGGAGGCCAGGCCGGCGTCCTGGCCGTCCCCGAGCAGCGGCAGCATGGCTTCAGCGAGGCGGGCCAGGTTCCAGTGCGCGATGCGGGGCTGGTTCGCGTAGGCGTAGCGCCCGGCCGTGTCGATGGAGCTGAACACCGCGGCCGGATCGTAGGCGTCCATGAAGGCGCACGGGCCGTAGTCGATGGTCTCGCCGGAGATGGCCGTGTTGTCGGTGTTCATCACGCCGTGGATGAAGCCCACCAGCACCCATCGCGCCAGGAGGTCCGCCTGCCGGGCGATCACGCCGTCCAGCAGGACACGGTAAGGGTTCCCGGCGCTCGCCGCGTCCGGGTAGTGCCGGGCGATCACGTAGTCGGCCAGCGTTTGCACCGCCTCCAGGTCGCTGCGGGCGGCGAAGTATTGGAACGTGCCGACGCGGATGTGGCTGGCGGCGACGCGGGTCAGCACCGCGCCGGGCAGCAGCGTTTCGCGGACCACCGTTTCCCCCGTGGCGACCGCGGCCAGCGTCCGGGAGGTCGGGATGCCCAGGGCCGCCATGGCCTCGCTGACGAGGTACTCGCGCAGCACCGGCCCCAACGCGGCGCGGCCGTCGCCCCGGCGGGAGAACGGCGTGGGACCGGACCCCTTGAGCTGGACATCCCGCCGCTGGCCGTCCCGCCCGACCACCTCACCCAGCAGGATGGCCCGCCCGTCTCCAAGCTGCGGCGAGAAGCCGCCGAACTGGTGCCCGGCATAGGCGAGGGCAATCGGCTCCGCGCCCTCCGGCACGGTGTTCCCGGAGAACACGTCCGCCGTTTCGGAACCTCCCAGGCTGCCAGGGTCGATCCCAAGCTGCTCCGCCAATGCGCTGTTAACCCGCAGCAGCCGGGGCGCCGCGACGCGGGTCGGCGCGACGCGGGCATAGAAGCGGTCCGGCAGGCGGGCGTAGGTGTTGTCGAACGGGATGTGGATGGGCATGGCGTTCACTCCTCGAAGCAGCCGGCCCGCCCCGCGGCGCAAGCCCTGACCGGGACCATTACCCGCGCAACACGCTGCGCCGGCAATGGTCCCACCCACCTCACATGGGAGGGCCGTCAGAATCAGGCAAGCGCGCTGAGGCGCCACCCGTTCAGAGCATCGGACGCCCGCCGGTGACGGGGATGACGGCGCCCGTCATGTAGCTTCCCAGGTCGGACGCCAGCAGCACGTAGGCGCCGGCCAACTCCGCCGGCTGCCCGGCGCGGCCGAGCGGCGTTTCCTCGCCGAAGCTTTCGGCCTTCGCGTCCGGCATGGTGGACGGGATCAGCGGCGTCCAGATCGGCCCCGGCGCCACCGCGTTCACCCGGATGCCCTTTTTCGCCAACATGCCGGACAGCCCGGCAGTGAAGTTGGCGATGGCGCCCTTGGTCGTCGCATAGGCCAGCAGTTGCGGCAACGGGTTCTTGGCGTTGATCGAGGTCGTGTTGATGATGGACGCACCCGGCTTCATGTGCGGCACCGCGGCCTGGCACAGAAAGAACTGCGAGTAGATGTTGGTGCGGAACGTCTTGTCCCATTCCTCCGCGCTGATCTCCGAGATGTCTTCGCGCACACGCTGCATGGCGGCGTTGTTGACCAGGATGTCAAGCCGGCCGAACTCGGCCACCGCCTGCTGCACGATCTCGCGGCAATGCCCCTGCTCGGAGATGTCGCCGGGCACCAGCACGGGGCGGCGCCCGGCTTCGCGCACCCAATGCGCGGTCTGCTCGGCGTCCTCGTGCTCGTTCAGGTAGGAGATCAGCACGTCGGCGCCTTCGCGCGCAAAGGCGATGGCGACCGCCCGACCGATGCCGCTGTCGGCGCCGGTGATGATGGCGGCGCGGCCGAGCAGGCGTCCGGAACCTTTGTAGCTTTGCTCGCCGTGGTCGGGCTGTTGCGGCATCTCGCTCGTCAGGCCCGGCGGCTCGATGGGCCGGGTCTGCATGGGCGGCTGGGGATGGTTGGTGGGATCGTCGGCCATGGGGAAACTCCTCGGGAGGTGGCGTTGCCGCGGCCTGCGCCGCTCACGGCGGCACAACGAGGCGGCGGCGGAATGGCTGCACGGCGCACTGCCCGGAATTGCGCGAAACACCGGAGCGTGAACCGCCGGCCTACGTCACGGTCATCGCGCTCGACCCGGGCAGCCCGGACGCGAAGTCTCGCCCCATCAAGCGCGACGGCGTGCAGAACCCGGCCGGCGGCGGCCGGTCCAGCACCGAGGACACGACGCCGAGCGCGCTGCTCACGGTGAAGTCATAGCC
>CALMAB010000699.1 GCA_937858325.1 uncultured Acetobacteraceae bacterium | reverse complement strand
TCACCCCATCGAGCGCCCGGGTAAGCTCCGTCACCCCTGCGCCGCCCAGCCCCGGCCCCATGCGGCGCAGCAGCAGCGCCAAGCGCGGCGTCATGCGCGGGCGGGCATGGCGCTGCACATCCCGCGCCCGCGCATGACGCCGCGCATGGCGCTGCTGCTGCGCCGCATGGGGCCGGGGCTGGTCGGCGCCGGGGTGACGCAGCTCAACCTCGCGGTGGACGTGGTGATCGTCAGCCTGCTGCCGCCGGGTTCGGCATCCTTGCTCTACTATGCGGACCGGGTGAACCAGTTGCCCTTGGGCGTGATCGGCACGGCGGTCGGCACGGCGCTGCTGCCGCTGATGTCCCGGCAGGCGCGGGCGGGCGACACCGCAGGCGCCATCGCCACGCTGAACCGGGCGCTGGAGATCAGCCTGGTGCTCACCCTGCCGGCGGCGCTGGCCCTGGCGGTCGCGGGCCAGCCGATCATGCTGGTGCTGTTCGGCCGCGGCGCGTTCGACGCCACCAGCGCGCTGCTGAGCGCCCAATCCCTCGCCGCCTACGCTTTCGGCCTGCCGGCCTTTGTGGTGCTGAAGGTGCTGGTCCCGGCGTTCTTCGCCCATGGCGACACCGGGACGCCGGTGAAGGTCGGCATGGCGTCGATTGCCCTCAACCTCGTGCTGAACCTCTTGTTCATGGTGCCGCTGGCCCATGCCGGCCCGGCCTTGGCCACCAGCCTATCCGCGATCTTCAACGTCTTGACGCTGGCGGCCCTGCTCAGCCGGCGCGGGCAGCTTGCGCTGGACAGCCGGCTGCGCCAGCGCCTGCCGCGCATGGCGTTGGCGGCGCTCGTTATGGCGACGGCGCTGTGGTTCGCGAACCGCACGGTGTTCGCCGAGCTGGGCGCAACAGCCGGGCTGCGCTGGCTGGCGCTGGCGGCGTTGGTCGGTTTCGGGCTGGCGGCCTATGCCATGGCCGGGCAGGTCCTGGGCGCATTCGACGCCCGGCAATTGCTGGGCGTGATGCGGCGGCGCGGGCGTGCCGCGACCGCCTCCTCCCTGCCCGGCCCTGATCGCGCTTGACGGAGGCGGGCCGGATGGGGACAACGCCAGCCATGCAACGTATCCTCTCTGGCATCCAGCCGTCCGGTATTCCTCACCTCGGCAACTACCTCGGCGCAATTCGCAACTGGGTCGCGTTGCAAAATGACCACGAGTGCCTGTTCTGCGTGGTGGACCTGCACGCGATCACCGTCTGGCAGGACCCGGCCACGCTCCGCGCCGCCACGCGCGAAGCGGCGGCGTCGGTCATCGCCTGCGGGATCGATCCGCGGGCGCAGGTGCTGTTCCACCAATCAGCGGTCCATGCCCACGTGCGGCTGAGCTGGATCTTCAACTGCGTCGCCCGGCTCGGCTGGCTGAACCGCATGACACAGTTCAAGGACAAGGCCGGCAAGGACCGGGAGCAGGTGTCGGCAGGGCTGTACGTTTATCCCAACCTGATGGCGGCCGACATCCATGCCTACCACGCGACCCGCGTGCCGGTCGGCGACGACCAGCGGCAGCACCTGGAACTGGCGAACGACATCGGGCAGAAGTTCAACCACGACTTCGGGGTCGAGTTCTTCCCGGTGATCGAGCCGCTGATCCTGGGACCCGCCGCCCGGGTCATGAGCCTGCGCGACGGCAGCAAGAAGATGTCGAAGTCCGACCCGTCGGACCAAAGCCGCATCAACCTGACGGACGACGCCGACACGATTGCGTCCAAGATCCGCCGCGCCCGCACCGACCCCGAGCCGTTGCCGCACGAGTCCCAAGGCCTGGAAGGCCGGCCGGAAGCGCGGAACCTGGTCGGCATCATGGCGGCGCTGCTGGACCAGGACGCCGCCGCCGTGCTACGGGAGCATGGCGGCGAAGGGTTCAGCGCGTTCAAGGAAAGCCTGGCGGCCCTGGTGGTCGAGAAGCTCGAACCCATCGCCGCCGAAACGCGGCGCCTGCTGGCCGACCCCGGCACGTTGGATGCCATCCTGCGGGACGGCGCCGCCCGGGCCGCCGCGATTGCCGACCCCATCGTGGCGGAAGCCGAGCAGTTGGTCGGCTTCCTGAAGCTATGATCCGGTCCCCGCGCGGGGACCGGACCTTCTGGGGACGTTCAGCGGCGGCGATACACCACGCGCGGCGCGGGCTTGGTCGCCAAGGCGATCAGGAAGCCCACCCCGGCCGCGATCAGGATGGCCGTGATCGGGCGCTGGTCAACCTGCTCGGCCAGGTAGTCGCCGGCTTCCTCAAGCTGGTCGAGCATCTGCGAGCCGTAGTCGCTCGCCTGGTCGCCCGCCTGGCCGGCGTAGCCGCGCACGGTGTCCTTGGCCTGCCCATACGCCCGCTGCGCGCTGCCGGAGAGCTTGTCGATCGCGCCGTCCGCCTGCATCTTCTTGTCCCCGGTCAGGTCGCCGACGGCCCCCTCGACCTTGCCGCCGATGTTGCGGGCCGTGCCTTCAAAGCGGTTCTCGTCCATTGAACTAAAGCTCCTTCGGTGTTGTCGATGCTGAACGAAACCCTTTTGACGCAAGACGGTTCCATGGCGACCAAGCCTCGCTAATCATCCCGCCTGGCCCCGATGCGCGTCACCGACCCGTAGGCGATGCTGGCCTGGATGGCCTGGAGGATCGGCACCCCCAGCGCCACGTGCAGCAGGCAGCGGATCGGCCCGGCGTGCGTCACCAGCAGCGTGGTGTCGGCCGAGCTTGCGATGCCAGTCCAGGCGCGGCGGACGCGCCGCAGCACGTCGGCGACCGATTCACCGCCGCCGGGCTGGTAGCGCAGCGGGTCGGCGGCCCAGGCGTCGATCTCGGCGCGCGGGATGACGGACCAGGCCTGGCCTTCCCAGGCGCCGAAGTCCATTTCCGCCAGGCGGTCATCCAGGCGCAGCGGCGCGCCGGTGCGGGCGGCGACGGCGCGGGCCACGTCCTGCGCGCGGGCAAGCGGGCTGGCGATGATGCGCTCGACGGGATCGCCCGCGGCGGCGATCAGCGCGGCGGCGCCGGCCGCGGCAGGCTCCGCCAGCGGCACGTCCAGCCGGCCGTAGC
>CALMAB010000698.1 GCA_937858325.1 uncultured Acetobacteraceae bacterium | reverse complement strand
CTTAGACGCCAAAAGCATCGCCCGTGCGAAAGAGGATGGCGTTCTCCGTCCAGACATCCGGCGCCAAGAGGTCATTATCTGGAAACGGCGCCTGCTCGGGCCGCCGCAGAACAATGAGGCTATCGCGCGCGCGCAGGCCACGCTCAAAGCCCGAATTCGCCGCCCCGAAGACGAGCTGGAAAGGACGAAAGCGGAACTGGCCGATCTTGATGGCAGCGGCATGCATGCTGCGTAACCAACAGTGCAAGGCGTACTTGCCCGAACCTGACAAGGACGACTGTTAGCAGCAGGTCCCGCTGTTACCGATGTGAGAAGCAGCCCAGCAGATGTTTGGGCACGTGAGCAAACCGGACCCGGCGTTTGCCCGGCATGGTCACCAACCAAAACGTCCGACATACACAAGTAAAAACTAGGGGTGGCGCTGAGAAGAACAGAAGCCCAAAACGACGACAACTTCAAGCGGCCGCTAGACTATCAGGAGACTGCTGATACGTTCTACCACGCCGTCCTTTGGAGCGGCGTGGGTGTGTTGCCGTTTTGCATCGAATCCAAGATCGCCCCAACCTCGTTACTGCTACAAACCGGTCTCCCCTAATCAGCAGGATGCGTGTTGATGCGCCGGAGCACCCCCGCCGCAAGCCCCGCTACCACGCGTACTCCCGGTTGGGTGACTCGCCGCGAGCGGCCTACCACATCACGTAGGCGATCACGCTCGACCATCATGTCCCGTGCCGCTTCGTTGCACAGCTCAATCATCTCGCTGATCTGCGGCCTGAAACGCCGCGTGCGGCGCCAACGACGGGCGGCCTCCTCTACGGCCCACATCGGAAAAGCTCCGAGGTCTTCTGCCCAATCGTCGGCAATACGCTGCTCGACGTCGGCCGCATGGACCTCCATGCGGTAGTGCGACAGCAGCGCGAGAACGCGGCTAAGCAACTCGCCGCGGCTTGCAGGGGCGAGATAGCTCTCCAGGGCCGCGAGATGGTCCTCAACATTTGCGAGTTCTGATCGCTCCTCGATGACTGGCGCAACCCAGCGCTCGCATGTCCGCATCGGGCTATTCTCCGGAAATAAGTTTCGCCGCTCCACGATCCCCCGTCGAAGCACGTCCCGAACCGTCTGCGGTGGCACGGGGCGGCATGAGGAAAGGCAGTGCGTCGGTGCTGGGGACAAGTATGGGGTAGGCCTGCGGGCAGCGTGCATGGTGTTTAGCTCCGGGGATGGCGGGGTGCGGCCGCGGCCGCGGCCCAAGCAGATAGGCGCTCTTCGGCTCGCTCGGTCGGCGAGCGCGGATGGTAGGAACGGGGCTGAACTCTTGGAGTCTGGTCGGCCTGCCGCGCATCGCGTCGCCTGTCCTCCAGCAGCCACGATAGCCAAGCGTCAGCCATGGCGTTTGGGAAGTAACGGTAGCCCTTGGCTCGGCAACGGGCGACAAAGTGCGCCGTGTGAGCGTCGAGATTTGCATTGGGACAAAGCTGAACGGCGCGTTCGATCATCTCCTCAGGCGGCGACCAGTTCTGTTCCGGTGGGATGCGACTGTCTTCAGCGTCCTCTTCTCCCCTATCCGCATTCGCAGGCGTGTGCATGTCAGGGCGTGGGCTTTGATTCTGTTCAATAATAACCTGACTCGTGTCACCGCGGTGACGGGGGGCGTCAGCTAGTGGATCAGCCCTGACGGAAGCGTCCCGTGTGGGATTCCCGTGCTGAGGGTGACGTGCGAGTCTGTGCCATGCGCACAGGCATCGTTGTTGAGGTAGG
>CALMAB010000697.1 GCA_937858325.1 uncultured Acetobacteraceae bacterium | reverse complement strand
ACGAGCCGCCGCCCTTGCCGGTGCAGCTCGTGGTTCCCGGCGGCCGGCACATGGCACCGCGGGTGCGCGCGTTCCTGGACCACGCCGCCCGGCACCTCGGCACGCTGGAGGTTGTTCGTTCGCCCTGATGATGGGACGGCCGACGTTCCTGTCTGCTTAACCAACGGACACTGGTGGCGAATTCTCCGACTAAGCGGCGAGAGCGGCGAAGCGCGACACGCGGGTGGGTGCGATGGGCCGGCCCCCAAACCAAGCTGCGATGCGGTTGAGGTTGATGGCTGCGGCGGTGGCGACATGCTGCAGGCCCGTTTTGGCCAGCCCGCGGTAGCGCGTTTGGCGCAAGCCGAAGGCGCGCACCGCTTGCGACATCGTGCTTTCGATCCCTTGGCGCTGCGCGTAGAGCTGCCTGCCCTCCGCCGTGCGCCCCCGTGCCCTGGCAGCGGCAAGGGCGTCGTGTTCATCACGCGGCAGGATTGCGAGCACCCGGCCTTGGTTGGGCGTTTGCGTCCGCGTGCAGCGGCTGCGGGATGCGCAGTTCCGGCAGTCGGCCGCCCTGAACTGGGCGCGGACCCGGGCGCGCTGGCCTGGGCGCTTCACGTCCTTGTACCAGCCAGCGCTTTCCTTGCCTTCCGGGCAGCGCGCCTTCTGCCGGTCCCGGTTCACGGTGAAGTCGGCAGCGGTGAATGCTCCCTCGGTGTGGCTTTGCCAGCTCAGGTCCGGCCGGCCAGGCCCGACCAGGGCGATGCCGTGCTGGGTGTGGGCGGAGATGAGATGGTCCGCGCTGACATAGGCGGAGTCCACAAGGTGCTCGGACGGTGCCAGGTTCTTGGCAGCGAGGGCCGCATGGATCGGCGCCGTGCGGAGCGCGTCATGGACGTTGGCCGGCACAGTGTCGGCATGGACCACCAAGCGGGGCGCCCCTGGGTCGCAGCTTTCGGTGAAGTGAACCATGGTGCCTGTCCAGGTCGTGTTGGCCTTGGTCCGGAACCGGGCTTCGGTGTCGTAGGGCGACTCCAGCCGGTCTCCGGGACCGCGGCCCCGCACCGGCCGCAGCCGGGCACCACCATCCTGCCCGCTCCCGTCCTGCCTGTCCTCGATCCGCTCGAAGTGCCGTGCCCACACACGGCGCAGCGTCCCGATGGCCGGCAGCGCTGCGGCGTCCGGGGGCGCGTCCGACCTGGCCAGCGCGTCAAGCAGGCGGAAGCCATCTGCGCCGACCTGGGCAACGTAGGCGTCGCGCTTGGGGCCGACCTCGGGTATCCGCCGCTCCTCGATCCGCTGGTCATACCGCTCGTGCCAATCAGGTGGCGCGAGCAGGCGCAGCCAGTTCGGCGCGACAACAGCGATGTCGTTCAGCGCCGCGCGCAGCGTTTCGGCCACAAGCTCCAGGCGGTTGAGGCTGCGGATGGCGGCCAGCACATGCGTGCTGTCGGTGCGCTGGCGCCCGCGCGCCTTGAGCAGCCCGTCCTCACGCGCAGCGTCCAGTATGCGGGCCAGCAGGCGGCTCACCGCGTCGTTGTCCAGCAGCCTGCCGCGGAACTCGCACAGCACGCTGCGGTCGAAACCCGGGTCGGCCAGGTCGAGGGCGAGCAGGTATTTCCAGTCGATCCGAGCGCGCACGGCGTCCGCCGCCTGCTGGTCACTCAGCCCTTCGCGGAATTGCATGAGCGTCACCAGCGCAAGCCGCCATGGCGCGTAGGCCGGCTGGCCGCGCCTGGGATAAAGGTCAGCGAAGTCGGCGTCGGTGAACAAGGTGCCGAGCCGGTCGCGCAGGATCAGGCAGGCGTTGCCACGGCGGAACGCGGCACGGGCGACACGGGCAGTGTCGTCGGGCACGGGCGGGATCGGCTGCTGCGGGCAAAGCGACACGGGCACTCTCCTGATGGAAAGCTGCCCCAACGCCGCCAGCCCCGCCAGGCTTCCGAATTCGCCACCAGTGTCCCAACGGTTGGCGGACACGTTGCGATGGTAGTTCGCTTCCGACTGCCTGGTTCCGATAACGATCGTTCGCGCGTTGCGGTGGAGGGCAGTTCAACGCCCAAATCGGCCATCCAGATGTTGTCGTCAGGGTGGATCACCAAGCGGGCTTGGACCGGGAGTTACAAACAAGGAACTCCAACTAACCGCAGGCATGACTTCGGTCGCACAGGAGAAATCGACTGTTCCTCCACAATTGGTAGGCTGATTAGCTTTAGCCGGTCCAAAGTATATGGTTTCCGAATTGCCATTAAGATTGTTATCGCCGTCCGGCCATATGGTATATTGGGTAAAAGCGTAACTATCACCTCCAAGACGCTGTTGTCGACCAGTCCATTGCACCAACTTGCCCACTTCTGTGACCGGAGCAAGGATGGGAAAGCCTCCTTCATAGAACTTGACCCATGGCGTGCCATCAGGTCTGCGAAAGAAAATTGCTTGGGTCCAATGACGTATTCCGTAAATAGGATGATTTCGTATTCCCTGCGTCACGGCCGTTCCGGTGCAGGTTCTTTGCAGCATCGTTTCAAGGATAGGCGACTTGACTGGATCGTTCGTTATGGTGAAGGGGCTTTTGGACGGCACGGGCGTGTAACCGGCAGCCAACGGCTGGTCGTGCCGGTGCACCAGGACGTAGTGCAGCGAGATGTCGATGTTGGTCTCCGGCGCGCCCGCCGGGAACGGCCGCACGAACCCACCGCGGAACGCCGAGACGCCCGCCGTGTCGAGCGGGCGCGATCCCGAGCTTTCCACCACATCGACCTTCCAGATGTTGCCGTCAGGGCGGATCACCAGGTGAACTTTGACGGTGCCGCCCTCATCGTTCTGTGACGCGCGCCTGGGATAATAGGCGTGCATGTCCCACCATGCCTGCAATTGCCTCACCAGGTCGCGGCGGCCCGCGTCCGCCGGCTCCGCCAGGTTCGTTATGCTGAAATCCTGGGACAACGCGGGCGCGTGACCGGCGGCCACCGGCGCCAGAACAAAAGCCGCGGCAAGGGCGGCTGAGGCGACCGGCAACCGCATCAAGCGTTCTCCCATCCTTTGGATCACCACCAGCCTTCCGCTGGGTTGAATGCTACAAGATGTAGCATTAGCCCGTGTCGGACGTATGTCCAGGCCTTTCTGCACGACCAACATCCTGCCTGCCCAACTACCGGCCGTGGATATCGGCATCCCGTGTCGGGAGCGGTGTTGTTCTCACCAGACCTTCGGGTTGCACCGGATCACCCGCCGCTGTCCGCCGGGCGGTAGTGCAGCGTCACCACGACGTCAGCCGGCTGCGCGGGCGTGCCCGGCGGGAACGGCGGCAAATGGGCGTTGCGAAACACCTCGACCGCCGCCGCGTCGAGCACACGCGATCCCGAGCCTTGCACCACCTCGATGGACGTGACCTGGCCGTCAGAGGCGATGACGATGTGGACCTTTACGTTGCCACCCTCATTGGTCTGCGACGCCTCCTTGGGATAGAAGGAGTGCTGATCCCACCATTGCTTCAGCTTCCCCATCCAGGCTGCACCATTGCTCGCACCGCTCGCGCGGCCGGCGGCATTCTGCCCGTCTGTCGCGTGCGCGGGCGCCCCCGCCGGGTTGACCGGAGCACGGGC
>CALMAB010000696.1 GCA_937858325.1 uncultured Acetobacteraceae bacterium | reverse complement strand
CTGCTGGCCCACGCGCTTGGCGACGCCGCGGCGGCGGGCGTGGCGGCGCGGCGCTTGGTGGTGCTGGCCCGGGCGACGGCGCTGGCCTGCGACCCGGTGCCGCCGGGCTGATGGCCGGCGCTAAGCCCGGCTCGCGTCGAGCGCGGCTTGCAGGATGTAGGCGGCGGCCATCTGATCGACCACGGCGGCGCGCTTGCGCCGGGTCATGTCGGCCTCGGCGATCAGGTGGCGGTTCACGGCGGCGGATGACAGGCGCTCGTCCCACAAGGTCACAGGCAGGCCGGACACGCGGGACAGCTCAAGTGCCCAGTCCCGCACCGCCTGCGCCGCCGGCCCCATTGTGCCGTCCATCGACAGCGGCCAGCCGACGACCAGGCCGCCGGCGCCTTCCTTGCGCGCGACCGCGGCAAGCTCGGCTGCCGCCTGGCCCAGCTTGCCCCGGCGCAGGCTGCTGTAGGGGCTGGCCAGCATCAGGCTGACATCCGAAAGCGCCACGCCGATGACCTTCGCGCCGGGATCAAGGCCGATCAGCCGTTGGCCCGGCGCCAGCCCGCCCCGCAGATCCGCGATGTTGAACAGAGGCATAGTGGTCGGTATGGTCCCGCGCTTCGGCAGCCCGGCGCGGGCTGCGCCACCACCTTACCATAGGACCCATCCATGTCGCTCGATCCCGCGACCGTCCGGCGCATCGCCCGGCTTGCCCGCATCCACGTCGGCGACACGGAGGCGGAGCAGCTTGCCGGCGAGCTGAACGGCATCCTGGGGTGGATCGAGCAGTTGAACGAGGTGGACGTGGAAGGGATCGACCCGCTGACCGGGGCGGCGCAGATGGCGATGCGGCTGCGGCCCGACACCGTGACCGACGGCGGCATCCCGGAGCTGGTGCTGGGCAACGCGCCCGACCGGGCAGGCACGTTCTACGCGGTTCCGAAGGTGGTCGAGTGATGCTGACCGATCTGTCATTGGCGGAGGCGCGGGACGGGCTGCGCCGGCGGGACTTCTCGGCGGTGGAGCTGACGGAGGCGCATCTGGATGCCGTGGCGGCGCTGAACCCGCGGATCAACGCGTTCATCACCGTGTCCGCCGATAAGGCGCGGGCGCAGGCGGCGGCGGCGGACGCGGCGCTTGCGAAGGGCGAGGACCGCCCGCTGCTCGGCCTGCCGCTGGCGATCAAGGACCTGTTCTGCACGGACGGGCTGCGCACCACCGCCGGCAGCCGCATCCTGGAGCCGTTCGTGCCGCCATACGAGAGCACGGTCACGGCGAACCTGCTGCGGGACGGCGCGGTGTTCCTGGGCAAGGCGAACATGGACGAGTTCGCCATGGGATCGTCCAACATGACGTCGGCCTTCGGACCCGTGCAGAACCCGTGGACCCGGCGCGGCGACAACCGGGCATTGGTGCCGGGCGGGTCGTCCGGCGGTTCGTGTGCTGCGGTCGCGGCGCGGATGGCGCTGGGGGCGACGGCGACCGACACCGGCGGGTCGATCCGGCAGCCGGCCTCGTTCTGCGGCATCGCCGGGATCAAGCCGACCTACGGGCGCTGCTCCCGCTGGGGCATCGTGGCCTTCGCGTCGTCCCTGGACCAGGCGGGGCCGGTGGCGCGGACGGTGGAGGACTGCGCGATCCTGCTCGGCAGCATGGCGGGGTTCGACCCGAAGGACAGCACATCGGCGGACCGAGCGGTGCCGGACTTCGCCGCCGCTTGCCGCCGGAGCGTGCGCGGTTTGCGCATCGGCGTGCCGCGCGAGTACCATAGCGACAACATGCCCCCGGAGATCGAGGCGATGTGGCAGCAAGGCCTGGCCTGGCTGCGCGATGCCGGGGCGGAGATCGTGGACGTGTCGCTGCCGCACACCAAATATGGCCTGGCGACCTACTACATCGTGGCGCCGGCGGAGGCGTCCAGCAACCTGGCCCGCTACGACGGCGTGCGGTTCGGGCGCCGGGTGGAGGGCGAGGACCTGACGGACATGTACGAGAAGACCCGGGCCGAGGGGTTCGGCGCGGAGGTACGGCGGCGGGTGATGATCGGCACCTACGTGCTGTCGGCTGGGTACTACGACGCGTACTACCTGCGGGCGCAGAAGGTGCGCGCGCTGATCCTGCGGGACTTCACGGACGCCTATGCCCAGGTGGACGCCTTGCTGACGCCCACCGCACCCTCCGCCGCGTTCGCGCAGGGGGACAAGATGGATGATCCCGTGGCGATGTACTTGAACGACGTGTTCACCGTGCCGGCCAGCATGGCGGGCGTGCCGGGCCTGTCGGTGCCGGCCGGGCTGGACGGGCAGGGGCTGCCGCTCGGCTTGCAGGTGCTCGGGCGGCCGTTCGACGAAGAGACCGTGTTCGCTGTGGGTGCCGAGCTGGAACGTGCGGCGGACTTCCATCACCTGCCGGCGATCCGGGCGGGGGTGCCGGCATGAGCGGCGTGATCGAGGGGCGGGACGGCCCGTGGGAAATGGTGATCGGGCTGGAAGTACACGCCCAGGTCATCAGCCGATCCAAGCTGTTCAGCGGCTCCGCCACGGAGTTCGGGGCGGAGCCGAACACCCAGGTCAGCCTGGTCGATGCGGCGTTCCCCGGGATGCTGCCGGTGATCAACGGGGAATGCGTGGCGCAGGCGGTGCGGACCGGGCTGGGCCTGGACGCGCACATCAACATGGTGAGCCGGTTCGACCGTAAGAACTACTTCTACGCCGACCTGCCGGCGGGCTACCAGATCAGCCAGTACGCGCACCCCGTGGTGGGCGGGGGCAGCATCGAGATCGAGCTGGCCGACGGCAGCACCAAACGCATCGGCGTGACCCGGCTGCACCTGGAGCAGGACGCCGGCAAGTCGCTGCACGACCAGCACCCGAGCAAGAGCTTCATCGACCTGAACCGCTCCGGCATCGCGCTGATGGAGATCGTGAGCGAGCCGGATTTGCGCACGGCGGAGGAGGCCGGGGCTTATCTGCGCAAGCTGCGGACCATCCTGCGCTACCTCGGCACCTGCGACGGCAACATGGAGGAAGGCTCGATGCGCGCGGACGTGAACGTGTCGGTGCGCCGGCACGGCGAGCCGTTCCGCACGCGTTGCGAGGTGAAGAACGTGAACTCGGTCCGCTTCGTCATGCAGGCCATCGAGGCGGAGGCGGCGCGTCAGGTGGAGGTCTGGGAGTCCGGCGGCACGGTGGAGCAGGAAACCCGGCTATTCGACCCGGCCCGCGGCGTGACCCGCAGCATGAGGAGCAAGGAGGACGCGCACGACTACCGCTACTTCCCGGACCCCGACCTGCTGCCGCTGGTGCTGGATGAGGGGTGGGTCGCCGGGCTGCGCGCCGGGTTGCCGGAGCTGCCGGACGCCAAGCGCGCCCGGTTCGTGGCGGAGCACGGGCTGTCGGCCTATGACGCCGCTGTGCTGGTGGCGGACCAGGAAACGGCGGCGTTCTTTGAAACGGTGGCGGCCGGGCGGGACGCGAAGCTTGCGGCGAATTGGATTATGGGCGACTTCTTCGCGGCGCTGAACCGCACGGGGTGCAGCATCGGCGACAGCCCGGTGTCGGCCGGGGCGCTCGGCCAGTTGCTCGACCTCCTGGCGGACCGGACGATCAACGGGCGCATCGCCAAGGAGGTGTTCGAGGCGATGGTGGACACCGGCGAATCTCCGGCCGGCATCGTCGAAAGCCGAGGCCTGCGCCAAGTGACCGATACCGGCGCCATTGATGGGGCGGTGGACCGCGTGCTGGCCGCCCATCCGGACAAGCTTGCGGAGTATCGCGGCGGCAAGGACAAGCTGTTCGGGTTCTTCGTGGGGCAGGTGATGAAGGCCATGGCCGGGAAGGGCAACCCGGCGCTGGTCAACGAGGCGCTGCGGCAGCGGCTTTCAGCATAAAAGGGGGCCGGCATGATCGAGCTGCACACCTATAACACCCCGAACGGGCGCAAGATCAGTGTGGCGCTGGAGGAAATGGGGCTGCCGTACTCGGTCCACGTGGTGGACATCACCAAGGACCAGCAGTTCAAGCCGGAGTTCCTGGCGATTAGCCCGAACAACCGCATCCCGGCCATCATCGACCCGGACGGGCCGGGCGGCGCGCCGGTCTCGGTGTTCGAGTCCGGCGCCATCCTGCTCTACCTCGCCGAAAAGACGGGGCAGTTCATGCCGTCCGACCTGCGCGGGCGGGTGCCGGTGCTGGAATGGCTGATGTGGCAGATGGGCGGGTTCGGCCCGATGCCGGGGCAGGTGCACCATTTCCTGACGGTGAACGGCGACGACCAACGCTACGGCCTGGCGCGCTACACCAAGGAGACGCTGCGGCTGTATGGCGTGCTCGACCGGCGCCTGGCCCAGGTCGAGTTCGTGGCCGGCGCGCTGTCCGTTGCCGACTTCGCCATCCTGGGCTGGGCCTGGCGGCATGAGCGGCACCGGGTCAGCCTGGACGAGTTCCCGAGCGTCAAGCGTTGGTTCGACGCGCTGATGGCGCGGCCCGGCGTGCAGCGGGGTTTTGCCGTCGCCCTGTCCTGATTCGCACCCAGCGGTTTGACGGCCCGGGCGCGAGCGCCTAGAACCGCCGTGCAAACGCTGTGTGACGACCCCGGCGGAGGGGTGGCCGAGTGGCTGAAGGCAGCGGTTTGCTAAACCGCCGTACGGCGTCAAGCCGTACCGTGAGTTCGAATCTCATCCCCTCCGCCAACTCCCTATTTTGTTATTTGCCTGTAACCATGTCGTTCGTCAGGAAATGGCAGGCTGCGTTGCGCGCCGTGAAGACGTGGCGTAATCTTTCGGTCGTTTTACAAGAATGGTTTGGATCAATTGCAGGTTGTGGGTCTTGATGGCCGACGCATGGCGGTCCCATCACCCATGCCGCGTGCTTTCAGAGAGAAAGGAACAAGGCAGGTGATGAATGATTCTGCTGGTTGACGACGACGAGGCGGTGCGCGAGACCTCGGCGGAGATGCTGCAGGAACTTGGCTACACCGTGGTCCAGGCCACCAGCGGCCATGCGGCGCTGGGCGTGCTGGACCGGCAGGACGGGGTGGAGGTGATGGTCACCGATGTCCGGATGCCCGGGATGTCCGGACTGGAACTGTCGGACATCGCGGCCCGCCGCTTCCGGGATCTTCGGGTCATCCTCATTTCCGGCTATTTTCTGCCCCAGCCCATCACCCGGCGCTTCCTGCAGAAACCATTCCGCATTCGCGAGTTGGACGAGGCTATCCGGGCCGAACTGGCCTGCGTCGGGTAAACTTCGTGCGACGTTCCTAAACTACAGGAACTTACAACGGTTCCATAACGTTGGACGCGTCTCAAAACAGATATGGGACTGCGCGTGGACGCCTCGTTGTTGGCTGGACCAAACCTGCCGGTTGCTGTCGCCATTCCGGCGCATAACGAGGCGGACTGGATCGCACGATGTCTGGAAGCCTTGGACCATCAGCTTGACGGGGTTGGATACGACGTCGTCCTGCTGGTCAACAACTCGACCGACGCGACGGCGGCCATTGCCCGCGGCCTGAAGCCCGCGCTGTCGTTCGCCCTGGACGTGGTGGAGCACCATTTCCCGTCCAAGCAGCAGACTGCGGGCCAGGCCCGGCGCTTGGCGATGGAGCTTGCGGCCAACAAGCTGCCGCCCAACGGGGTGCTGCTCAGCACGGATGCGGACGGCCAGGTCGCGCCGGACTGGCTGGCCGCCAACTTGGCCCACATCCGTCGAGGGGCGGACGCGGTGGCTGGACGGGCGCTGCTCGATCCCGCCGACGCCGCGGCCATTCCCGCGATATTGCACGAGGACGACGCGCGCGAGTGCGCCTATGGGGCGTTGCTGGACGAGATCGACCATCTGCTCGACCCCGACCCGGCCGATCCGTGGCCCCGGCACACCGAGCATTCGGGCGCCAGCATCTGCGTGACGCTGGGCGCGTATCGCCGGGCCGGCGGCGTTCCGCCCTTGGCAGTGGGGGAGGACCGGGCGTTCTTTGCCGCGTTGCGCCGGGCTGACGCCCGGATACGCCATGCGCCGGATGTCTGCGTGACAGTGTCGGGACGCATCGACGGGCGGGCTGTCGGCGGCATGGCAGATACGATCCGCCGCCGCCTCGTGGCCCCGGACGCTTTTCTGGACGACGCGCTGGAGCCTGCGGCGAACCGTGTTCGGCGTGCCCGGCTGCGCGCCGAGGTCCGCCGCCTGTTCCAGGGACAGGGGGACGCGCCGTCCTGGCTGTCCCGGGCGCTCGGTTGCGACGCGGCGTCGCTGGATGCGGCGCTGAGGCAAGGCACGTTCGGCGTGGCCTGGGAAATCATCGAGGGTATGGCGGCCGGGCTGGCGCCCGTTCGCGTTCCGGTGGCCGACTTGGCCGACGAGACTCGGAAAGCCCGGCGCGTCGTCGCCAGCCTGCGGGGGAACCACGCCGCCTGGCTGACCGTGCAGGGCACCGCGCCTGACCGCGGGGTCATCGTGCCGCCGGCCCATGCAGCGTCAGAAATGTTTCGTATGGCCGGCTGAAGATTTCCAGCAGGTTGGGCGGCAGCTGAAAGCCGTCCGGGTCGTCCTGGATCAGCCCCCCGTACTGGCTGGCATGGGCCGCGATGGCCCGGCGCTTCACCGCCAGGTGGTCCGTGATGTCGAGCCGCATCCCGCGCGGTGCCGGGCCGGGCAGCCGGGTGCTTGGGGGCAGCGTCCAGCCCCAGATGGGATAAGCGAGGTGGCGCACACCGCAGCGTGCGACGGCCTCGCTCGCCATGAGGTGCGCCGCAAGGTGGTCGCAATGGGGATCGTGCTGCCACGGCGACAGGATGCGTGCCGCCCCGGTTTGTTCGACGAAGGACAGGATCGCGGCGACCGCGGCTTCGAACCCGTCGCCCTCCATCGGCGCCGCTGTATCGCGCAATCCCAGGAAGCCGATGCGGCCGGGCGGGAGGCCGAGGATGCCGACGGCGGCAGATGCTTCCTGTTCCCGCACGCTCCGCAAGCGGGGCGGAGGGTAGGCGCGGGAGTTGGGATGCGACCCCGTGCCGTCGGTCAGGATCAGCACGAAGGGCGGATGCCC
>CALMAB010000695.1 GCA_937858325.1 uncultured Acetobacteraceae bacterium | reverse complement strand
CCGCGGGCACCTCGGCGATGGCTGCCAGGAGCTGGCGCACGCTTTCGGCCACGCGGGTCACGTCCGCCTGCAGCGCGCGGGTCTGCGCCACGGCCTCGGCGTGCAGCGCCGCTTCGCGCTCGTGCCGCTGCTCCAGGCCGGTCCAGGCCTGGATGGCGAGCGGTGGCAGCAGGGCGAGCGCGACCAGCAGCAGCAGGCGGACGGCGAGGGTCACGGCGTGGTGCTGCGCCCCCCGGGCATGCCGGCGGCCTCGCGCACGGGGCAGGTCCCGTCCAACGGCGCGCAGGCGTAGCCGAAAAGCATGGGAACGGTCGCGGACATCCTCGCGCGCATCTACCGCCAAGCGATAAACGTCTTCAACAGTTAAAGCGCGGAGGCCGTTCCGGCACGAAGCCTCGGACGCGACGCGGGCGACGGCGCGCGTAGTCCATTTCGCTCACCGGTCTAGATCATAAAGCTCAAGACGTCCGAGGCGCAGGCCCTTACTAATCCGTTACAAATAAGGCGCGGGCCGGAGAAGTCATTGCCAACCCGGCCCTTGCAGCAGCCTAGGGTTTGTTTACAGCTTATGCCACCTGATACCGGTTTAAGTTCAGAAAATCGATCTATCGACCGCGACGCAGGCGTATGCGTCCCGTTGGAGATTTCGTCAGTGTTGGACGGGTTTTATTTCGATCTGCCGTCATGGGGCGGTTCAAGCAGGGTGGGCGCTGAAGCGGATCGTCCGCAGAACAGCGCGTGATGGGGAACTGCCGCACGGCACTGAGGCGCTCCTTTTCGTTGTCGTTTCTTTCGCAGGAGAGTTTGTTGGTTGAGGTTGTCGTTATTGGCGCGGGGCCGTATGGCTTGTCGGTTGCGGCGCACCTGCGTCACATGCGCGTCCCGTTCCGGGTGTTCGGCAAGCCGATGGGCATGTGGTCGGACCACATGCCCAAAGGGCTGACGCTCAAGTCGGACGCCTTTGCCAGCAACATCGCGGCGCCGAACAACGCCTTTCCCCTGGAACGGTTCTACCGGGAAAGCGGCCGGACCGACTACTCGCCCATCGGCCTGCGGGTCCCCGGCAGCACCGTGGCCGAGTACGGCCGGGAGTTCCAGCGCCGCTATGTCGGCGAGGTGGACGAGGCGCGGGTCCTGGACGTGGCCAAGCTGCGCCGCGGCTTCCGCCTCCATCTCGACTCAGGGGAGCAGGTCCTCGCGCGCAAGGTCGTCGTGGCGGCCGGGCTGCTTTCGTTGCGCCATGTCCCGGACGCCTTGGCGCCTCTCGCCCCGGGCATGGTGTCGCACAGTTCGGCGCACAGCGACCTGTCCAAGTTCAGCGGACGCCGGGTCACCGTGATCGGCGCCGGCCAGTCGGCCTGCGAACTGGCCGCCCTGCTGAACGAGCAAGGCGCTCAGGTCACCATGCTGACCCGGCGTCCGCTGAAGTGGTACGAGCCGAAGAACGAGGACCAGCCGGGCGTCCGCCGCACGGCCTGGCAAAGGGCGCGGCGGCCCAACTTCGGCCTGGGACCGGGCTGGCGTACCTACTTCTGGTCGGAACGGCCGTACGAGTTCAGCTACCTGCCGCAGAACACCCGCTACGCCAAGGCTTACGGCCTGTTCGCGCCGGCCGGGTCGGGTTGGATCAAGCATCGCGTCGATGGGGTGATCCCGATCTACACCGGCACCTTGCGCGACGTCCGGATGCACGGGGACGAGGCGCGCCTTTCGGTTGAAACGCCGGAGGGAGCGGTCGAACTCGCGGCCGACCACGTCATTGCCGCGACGGGCTACAAGCCGGAGGTCAGCCGTCTTCCGTTCCTTGAGCAGGTCTCGGGCGACATCCGGACGATCAAGGGCGCCCCGTTGCTCGACCGCAGCCTTGGGTCGTCGGTTCCCGGCCTCCACTTCGCCGGTTTCCTCGGCGCCGCGACGTTTGGGCCGTCGATGCGGTTCATCTACGGCGCCCGGTTCGCGGCGCAGCGGCTGTCCCAGCATCTTTCGCACCTAGGCGATGGCCGTCGCCGCTCGGCCCACGTCGCGGTGCAGCCGTCTGAACGGGCAGGAGCCACGGTTTAGCACTGCCCCTGGTTGATCGGGAGGCGTGCTGGTGCAGCCGTGAGTACAAACCGCTCTTGACAAGCGATTCCAATCCATGGCTGCTCATCGCCAAGTTCAAGAACTGGGGAGTGAGGCAAGGATGAACGTGAACGCGACGGCTGCGACCGCCGTGGAAAGCCGGGTGACAGCGGACGTAGGCGCGGGCGACTATCAGACCATCCTGCGCAACCCAAGCTTTCAGGAGCTTGTGGCCAGCCGCAACAAGTTCGTTTGGACGCTCTCGCTGTTGATGCTCTTCATCTACCTGGGCTTCATCCTCCTCGTGGCGTTCGACAAGCCCCTGCTGGCGCAGAAGGTCGCCGGGGGCACCACGTCCTTGGGCATCGTGCTCGGCCTGGCCGTGATCATCTCCGCCTTCATCCTGACCGGCATCTACGTGACCCGGGCCAATGGCCGGTTCGACGCGCTGACGGAGCGGTTGAAGCGGGAGGTGGGCCGGTGATCCCGCGCTCAAGCCTGGCCCTGGCCACCGTCCTGGCGGTGCTGGCCTGTCCACCTGCGGCCCGGGCCGCCGGCGCCATCGAGGGCGCGGTGGAGAAGCAGGGCCTGAATCTCACGGCCGTCGCCATCTTCTTCGCCTTCGTGCTGTTCACGCTCGGGATCACCTACCGGGCGGCCCGGCAGACCAAGTCGGCCTCGGACTTCTACGCGGCGGGCGGCGGCATCACGGCCGGGCAGAACGGCCTCGCCATTGCCGGCGACTACATGTCCGCCGCCTCCTTTCTCGGCATTTCCGGCCTGGTGTTCTCCAACGGCTTCGACGGGCTGATCTACTCCATCGGCTTCCTCGTCGGCTGGCCGATCGTGCTGTTCACCATCGCGGAGCGGCTGCGCAACCTCGGCAAGTTCACCTTTGCCGACGTCGCCGCGTTCCGGCTGGACCAAACCTCCATCCGTGTCCTGTCGGCCACGGGCACGCTGGTCGTGGTGTCCTTCTACCTGATCGCGCAGATGGTGGGGGCCGGCAAGCTCATCCAGTTGCTGTTCGGGCTGCCCTACAGCTTCGCCGTGCCCATCGTCGGCGTGCTGATGATCGTCTATGTCGTGTTCGGCGGCATGAAAGCGACGACCTGGGTGCAGATCATCAAGGCCTGCCTGCTGCTCGGCGGCGCGTCGTTCATGGCGCTGATGGTGCTGATCCACTTCAGCTTCGACCCGAACGCGATGTTCGCCGCCGCGGTGCAGGTGCATCCCAAGGGCGACGCCATCATGGCGCCGGGCGCCTTTGTCGCCGACCCGGTTTCGACGATCTCGCTCGGCCTGGCGCTGATCTTCGGGACCGCCGGGCTGCCGCACATCCTGATGCGCTTCTTCACCGTGTCCGACGCCAAGGCGGCGCGGAAGTCCGTGTTCTACGCGACGGGCTTGATCGGCTACTTCTACATCCTGACCTTCATCATCGGGTTCGGCGCGATCACCTTTTTGATGAACGACCCGAGCTACTACAAGGTCGGCGCCAACGGCGGCTTCGACAAGATCAAGGACCTGATCGGCGGCGCCGCCAACATGCCGGCCATCGACCTGGCGCGCGCGGTCGGCGGCAACGTGCTTTACGGCTTCATCTCCGCCGTGGCCTTCGCCACCATCCTTGCCGTGGTGGCCGGCCTGACGCTGGCCGGCGCGTCTGCGGTCAGCCATGACCTCTACGCCTCGGTGATCGCGCGCGGGCGCACGACGGAGGGCCGGGAGGTCAACGTGTCCAAGATCAGCGCCGTCGTGATCGGCGTGGTCGCCATCGTGCTGGGCTACGTGTTCGAGAACCAGAACGTCGCGTTCATGGTGGGCCTCGCCTTCTCGGTCGCGGCAAGCTGCAACTTCCCGGTGCTGCTCATGTCCATCCTTTGGAGCGGCACGACGACGCTCGGCGCGGTGGTCGGCGGCTTCCTTGGGCGGATCAGCGCGGTGCTGATGATCGTGCTGAGCAAAGCGGTTTGGGTGGACACGTTCCACATGGCGGCGGCGCCCGTGTTCCCATACGACAACCCCGCCTTGTTCTCGGTCCCGCTTGCCTTTGTCGCGATCTGGCTGTTTTCGAAGATCGACGCCAGCCAGCGGGCCAAGCGCGAACAGGCCGCCTTTCTCGAGCAGTATGTCCGGTCGGAAACCGGCGTGGGAGCGGCCGGCGCGCACGCGCACTGAGGGAAGGGGCGGGGCAGGGGTGCGCCGCCCTTTGAACGCGGGCGGCATGACGCCCGCAGCCCGCGGGCGGATGCCTGATCGCTGACGGCCGCGACTCACCTGGTGGTGATCCCCAGCTACAACAGCGGAGCGCGCCTGCTGGACACCGTGCTGGCGGCGCTGGCGGAGTGGCCCGCGGTTTGGGTCGTGCTGGACGGCAGCACGGATGGTTCGGAGGTATCCCTCGGCCAACGCCGCGGCTTGCGCCTGATCCGCCGGGCGCGGAACGGCGGCAAGGGGGCTGCGGTGCTGGACGCGCTGCGCTTGGCGGAAGCGGCCAGGTTCACCCATGTCTTGGTAATGGACGCGGACGGCCAGCATCCGGCCGGGCACATCCGTCCCTTCATGCAGGCGAGCCAGGCGCGGCCGGAGGCGATGGTGCTGGGCGTGCCGCAGTTCGGGCCGGACGCTCCGTCGCTCCGGGTGCGCGGGCGGCGCATTTCCAATTGGTGGGCGCAGCTTGAGACGGGCTGGGCCGGGATCGGCGACAGCCTGTTCGGGTTCCGGGTTTATCCTATCGGCAAGCTGCTGCCGCTCATGGAGCGGTCCGCCTCCATGCGCCGGTTCGACTTCGATCCAGAGGCGGCGGTTCGCCTGAGCTGGGCCGGCGTTCCCGCCATCAACCTGCCGGTCCCGGTGCGCTACCTGCGGCCGGAGGAGGGCGGGGTGTCCCATTTCCGCTATGGCCGGGACAACCTGCTGCTGACCGTCATGCACGCGCGGCTGGTGGCAGGCGCCCTGGCGCGGCTGCCGATGCTGACCCGGCGCCACATCGCCCGTCGGTCAGGCTGACGCGCGATGCCCCGCGCCGGAACGCGCCGCCGTCAGCGACGGTCGCAGTTTCCTGTCAAGGTGTTGAAGAACTGGCCAGGACGGCAAGCCGATTGCGCGGCGGGAGGGCGTGGCGCTCCCTGCGCAGCAAGGGGCGCAGATCCGGCAGGAGGCGCCGCGGGCAGCGAGACCGGGTAGCCCGGCGGCGCGTAAGCCACGGGCGGCACCGCATAGGTGACAGGCGGCGGGTAAGCATAGGCATAGGGCAGGGCGTAGGGATAGTACCCATACGGGTAATAGGCATAGGGGTAGTAGCCGTACGGGTAGTAGGGCCGCGCCACGGCGGACCCGACCACGGTGCCGACTCCCAGTCCAAGAATGGTGCCGAACGCGAAGCCAGCGCCACCGCCGGCTGCCGCCGGCTTCGGCAACGCGGTGCAGACCGAGGCCGCCGCCAAACCTGCGCACAGAAGCTTCTTCATGGAAAACCGCTCTTATCACAAGGATCTGGATGACCAAGAAGCTTGACGCTCAGGTCCAGAGGTCAATTTCCACACCCTAACACAAAACCGCGAGCGCAAGGAAGGGAGTGCTGCCTGTTCTGAAGGCTGAACAGGTTCAAGCGCCGCTCTGATGCCAACGGCCCTTTGCCTTCACCCCTCCCGTCATTGCGAGCCGCCTCTTGGCGGTCTGGCGATCCAGGAACCGCGAGCACGGCGCTTAGCTTCTGGATCGCCACGGCCCAAGCGGGCCTCGCGATGACGAGCACCCGTCATGGCCAACGAGACCTGATACAAGCATCATTCCGCGGAGCGTGCCGACACGCGGCAACAAATGCCTGCTTAGGTCAGCAACGTGATCACCGCCGCCATCGCGCGCTTGGCCGCCTTCCACGTCAAGGCCAGCCTGGCGTGGGCTGCGCCCTTGGCTTGCGCGGCGCGCTGCGTCCGATCCATGACGCTGCCCGCCGTCGGCCCGTCGCGTCCGATGGCGCGGGAGACGACTCCCAGCGTCCGGCGCCGATAGTAGTATTGCGTCCGATAAGCCTTCCACTGCCAACCCGCCTCGCTGCAAAGCGCCCGGCGGAACCTGGCGTCCCGAACGGCCCGGTTGTCGAACCGCTGTTTCGCCGGGTCCTTGTAGAACTGCGCCAGCTTGTCGATGCCCATGCCGGGCGTCGCCAGCCATGACGGCACAAGGCGGCTCAGGGCCTCCACGTCGGCCAGAATGCGCCCGATGCCCGTTCCAACCGCCGGGCAGGAGGACTGGTAAGCGTCCCCGATCAGGACGACGCCCTCCCGCTGCCAGGCGTTGTCCGCACGGTGGATGGAGTTCGGCCGGACCTGGACCTTGCCGACGATCTCGAAGGGACCGATGGTTCGCTCAAGGGACGGCATGACGCCCAGGAGGGCCTGCTTGGGATCGCGCTTGAACAGCTTGACCCAGGGGTCGCCGGGGTCGAGGTAGCAGAACAGGTTGGCGCGCATGACGCCGCCGATTGGGAACACGGTCAGGTAGTCCATCCGGTCGCCGGGCCGCTCGCCGTAGTAAACGAGGATGCGGCGCAGGGTGGTGTGCAGGTCAAACCCGAAGGTCAGCGAGTGGTGCTCGCTCAGCATCGTTTGGCTGATCCCGAGCGGAGCGAGCAGGCCGCCATCGCTCGGCCCGGTGGCCAGCACGACGAGCCGGGCCTCCAGCGCCGTTCCATCCGCGAGCACAACCGTCTGGAACTCTGGACCGGTCGTGACCTGGGCGGCGCGCCCGGTGATGAACGTCGCCCCGGCCGCCATGGACCGGGCCGCATTCACCATGTCGGCGTAGTGGATCCCGTAGTGCAGGCTGTGCGTCTGGTCGATGATCGTGCCGTAGCAGGCCGACGTGGCATCGAGCATCGGGGTTGCCTGCCCGACAATGCCTTCCAGCAGCCCGAGGCGCCGCAGCGCGTCGGTTTGCGAGCCGACAAGCTGCTCGGCCCGGAAGTCGGCAGGGTAGGCCGCGTGCCGGTCCACGACCACCACGTCATGCCCGGCCCGGCTGAGAACCGCAGCCGCGGTGGCGCCGCCCAGGCCAGCACCGACGATCACGACATTCCTTGTCACGTTCCGCCTCCGCCTTGACACCGTGTTTTGAGAACTGCCTTGGTATGTAGCTGAGCCCGCGCATCCGGCAACGTGCGGCACAACGGGAGAGCGTCGAAACTGATCAAATTTTGGAAATGGTATCGTTATTTGCCAGTATTGCCAGCGTGGCCACCGGGTGGACCGCTAACTTCAACCTGACAGAACTCTGGCAGATCGGCCCTGGCTTGCACAGTATAATTTTCGAAACAAAAGCCGGCGGCTCAGCGCCGGCGCGGAGCCAGGTCCGCGGCCTGGCGCAACGCTTCCACCAGCGAACCCTCGTCGGCGACGCCCTGCCCGGCGATGTCGAACGCCGTCCCATGGTCCACGGAGGTGCGGACCACCGACAGCCCGATGGTGATGTTCACGCCGGCTTCCAGCCCCATCACCTTCACCGGGCCGTGCCCTTGGTCATGGTACATCGCCACCACAAGGTCGAAGTCGCCCCGCGCCGCGCGGAAGAACAGCGTGTCCGCCGGCAACGGCCCGTCCACCGCCCAACCCTTGGCGCGGCAGGCCTGGACGGCCGGGATGATCTTCTCTTCTTCCTCGCCGTGGCCGAACAGCCCGTTCTCCCCGGCGTGCGGGTTGATGCCGCACACGCCGATGCGCGGCTCGGCCAGGCCGGACTTCACCAGCGTCTCCCGCCCCCGGGCGATCACCCGCTCCACCAGGCCCGGCTCGATCCGGCGGATCGCGTCCAGCAGGCCGACATGCGTCGTCACGTGGATGACGCGCAGCTTGGGGGCGACCAGCATCATCGACACTTCCGGCGTGCCAGTCAGGTGGGCCAGCAGCTCGGTGTGGCCGGGATACTTGTGCCCAGCGGCGTGCAGCGCCTCCTTGCTCAAGGGCGCGGTGCAGATGGCGTCCGCCGCGCCGGCCTCGACCAGGCGCGTCGCCCGCTCGATGTAGCGGTAGGCGCCCTCCCCGGACACGGGCGACAGCGTGCCCCACGGGTGGCCGGGCGGGATCAGGCGAAGGTCGATGCAGTCCACGGCACCGGGGGCGTAGCGGGCCTGCTCCGGGGCGGCCAGGGCTTCCACCGCAAGCGGGCTGCGCAGGATCGCGCCGGCTTCCCGCAGCCGACCGGCGTCGCCCACCACCAGCGGACGGCAGAACGCCCAAACGTCGGGGCGGGCCAGCGCCTTCATGATGATCTCCGGCCCCACGCCGGACGCGTCGCCCATGGTGATGGCGATGATCGGGCGGGCGTCGTGCGTGGCGTTCATGGCGGCTCCGGCCGCCGGCGGCGGCGCAAGTGGGACAGGCAGCGGGCCAGCGTGCCGGCGTCGCCGAACGCGCCGGCCTTGGTGACGACCGGGATGGCCAACGCGCCGCGGGTCCGCCCCAGCGGCACGCCGGGTTCGATGTCCTCGATCATCTGGATGCCGGAAACGCCGAGCGCATCCAGCAGCGCCAGCGCCGTCTCGCCCC